>CAXSEX010000094.1:0-12023 GCA_964236415.1 uncultured Acetobacteraceae bacterium
GGAGCCGGTCCAGCATCACGGTTGCGATGGACTGGACCGACTTCGACGCCGATGGCCAGGCCACGATCATGCTGTCGCTGCTGTGCCGCCATGGGCGGGCGACGCCGTTGGTGTGGCTGACGGTCAAGGGCCGGCGCCATGCCTACGAGAGGCAGGTGCCGACGCGCCTGGCCGAGGTGCTGCCCTCTGCGGTCTGCGTGTGCATCGTGGCCAGCCGCGGCTTCGGCGACCAGAAGCTCTACCGGATGCTGGCTGACGGGCTGAGGCTCGACTTCGCCGTCCGCTTCCGCGGCAACATCAAGGTGACCGCCGCGGACGGCGGGGCATGGCCGGCGGCCGAGCGGGCCGGGGCGGGTGGACGCGCGCGCGCGCCGTGCGTCGCCACCGTGGTGTGCGTGCAGGCCAAGAACATGAAGCGGCCCTGGTGCCTGGCCGCCAGCACCACCAACGAGACCGCCCGGGCGCTGGTCAGTCTCTACGGCAAGCGGTGGGGCGTCGAGGGCGCGTTCCGCGACACCAAGCACCTGTGCTTCGGCACGGGCATGGGCGCCATGCACGTCAGCGCCCCCGGCCGGCGCGACCGCTTGTGGCTGGTCAACGCCTTCGCCGTCGTGCTGCTGACCCTGCTCGGCGCGGCCGGCGAAGCGCTCGGCTACGACCGGCACCTCAAATCCAACACGAGCACGCGGCGCACCCACTCGCTGTTCCGCCAAGGCAGCATGCTCTACGAACTCATCCCCACCATGCCGGAGCATCGCCCACGGCCCCTGGCCGAACAGTTCGCCCCAATGCTCGCGGCACAGCCCGTCTTCCGCGAGATGTTCGGTGCGATAAGGCCGAGGTGGTCCACCGCCGCGGACCGTGGCGGAGCCTGGAGGCCGTCGCGTTCGCCACATTGGAATGGATCGATTGACTCAACAGCAGGCGGCTGCTCGAACCCATCGGCAACGTCCCGCCGGCCGAAGCCAACTGCCACGCCATGCTGGACGGCATGCCCGTAGCCGCGCAGCACTCAAACCAACACACCTCCGGCAAACCCGGCGCGGTTCATTCCCGCCCATTCCCGGCTTACGCCAGGGTGCAGCGGCGCAGCACCCCCCGCTCGCCGGGCCGCAGCCGCAGCAGCGCGCCCGCCAGGGGTTCCTCCTTCCGTTGCGCTGGCGTAAGTTTGTCGGTGGCGCTGGTGACGTAGAGTTCGTCCATGTCGGAGTTGGCGAAGCTGCACATGGTCGGCTGGCTGACAGGGAGAGCGATGTCGCGGTCGACCGTGCCGTCCGGGTGGAAGCGCCGCAGCAATCCCCGGCCGTGCAGCGCGCACCAGTAGCCGCCTTCGGTATCGAGCGCCGCGCCATCGGGGACGCCGTCAGGTTCGGGAATGGTGGCGAACAGCGTCTTGGGGCCGAGCCTGCCATCGCGGTAGCGGAAGCTGTGGATCTCCCGCCGATTGCTGTGTGACAGGAACATGCGGCTGCCATCCGCCGACCAGGCCATGCCGTTGTGCAGTTCGGCGGAGTCCGGCGCGGGCTGCAGCCCTCCCGCAGTGGTGTAGCTGTACAGGCTGCCGCGCTGGGGCGGGCTGTCCGGGTCGGCGGGGTCGAACATCACGCCTACCCAGAACCGACCGTCCGGGTCGCAGCCGCCTTCGTTGAAGCGGAACAAGGCCGGGTCGAACGGGGCGGGGGCGACCGGGGCGAGGGCGCCGGTGGCGAAATCCAACCGTTCCAAGCCTGACCGCAGTGCCACCAGTGCACCAGACCGGTCGGCCAGCAGGGTGAAGGCCCCCAAGTCGGACGTGACGCCCCATCGGTCCTGCCGCCCGCCTGCCAAGCGCAGCCGGAACAGCGCCGGGGCCTTCACGTCGATGAAGTAGAGGGCCGTCTCCGCCGGCGACCAGAGCGGCGACTCGCCTATGGTCGCCTTTGCGTCCAGCACGACCTCGATTTCGTTCATGGCATGCCGACCTTTCCTGCCCGGTGCTGCCGACACGTCCGGCTGTCCACCAAACAAATATCGGCTCTCCTGCAACGCGTTCCAAGTCCGCACGTAAGGGCACCGTCGGCATGAAGCTGCCAACAGGGTTACAAACGGCTGGAGAGACCCCATGAGCATGACCGTCAGCGAATTCGTTTGGCACCGGCTGAGCGAATGGGGCCTCAAGCGCGTGTTCGGTTATCCCGGCGATGGTGTGGGCGGGCTGGACGTCGCACTTGAGAAAGCCCAGTCCAAAGACGGAATTGAGTACGTCCAGGTGCGCCACGAAGAGATGGCCGCCTTCATGGCTTCGGCCCACGCCAAGTTCACCGGCCAGGTCGGCCTGTGCTACGCGACCTCCGGCCCCGGGGCCACCCACCTGATCACCGGGCTGTATGACGCCAAGATGGACCACGTGCCCGTCGTGGCGATCGTGGGCCAGCAGGCGCGCACCGCCATCGGGGCCCACTACCAGCAGGAGATCGATCTTCAATCGGCGTTCAAGGACGTGGCCAGCGAGTTCATCGCCACCGCCATGGTGCCGGAGCAGATCCGCCATTTGATCGACCGCGCCGTGCGCATCGCCGCCGCCACCCGCAGCGTCACATGCGTAATCATCCCGAATGACCTGCAGTTGCTGGACTACGTCGATCCGCCGCTGGTCCATGGCACCACCCACACCGGCGTGGGTTATCCCGCGATGGCCAAGACGCCGGACGAGGACGGGCTACGCCAAGCCGCGGCCGTGCTGAACGCGGGCAAGAAGGTGGCCATGCTGGTCGGGGCCGGGGCGCTGAACGCGACGGAGGAAGTGACCGCCATCGCCGAGCGCCTGCAAGCCGGCTGTGCCAAGGCGTTGCTCGGCAAGGCGGTGCTGCCGGACGACCTCCCCTGGGTGACCGGCGGCATCGGCTTGCTTGGCACGGCGCCGTCTTGGAACCTGATGCAGGATTGCGACACGCTGCTGATGGTCGGCTCCTCCTTCCCCTACAGCGAGTTCCTGCCCAAGCCCGGCAGCGCCCGCGGCGTGCAGATCGACGTCGACCCCACGCGGCTGTCGCTGCGCTACCCGATGGAGGTGAACCTGATGGGGGACAGCGCCGCGACCCTGCGCGCGCTGCTTCCCATGCTGGAAAAGAAGGAGCCCGGTGCCTGGCGCAAGGACATCGCCAAGGACGTGGACAAGTGGTGGTCCACCCTTGAAGAGCGCGCGATGGTGTCGGCCAATCCGATAAACCCGCAGCGCATCTTCTGGGAATGCTCCAAGCGGCTGCCTGAGAACGTGATCATGACCGGCGATAGCGGCTCGGTGGCGAACTGGTACGGGCGCGACATCAAGATGCGTCGTGGCATGATGGGCTCACTTTCCGGCAGCCTGGCCTCGCTAGGGGCCGCGACGCCCTATGCGATGGCGGCCAAGATGGCGTTCCCGGAGCGGGTGGTGCTGGCCTTCATCGGCGACGGCGCCATGCAGATGAACGGCCTGAACGTGATGATCACGGTCTCCAAGTACTGGCGGCAGTGGTCCAATCCAAAGCTGATCGTGATGGTGCTGAACAACCAGGACCTCAACCAGGTCACCTGGGAGGAGCGGGTGCAGCTCGGATCGGGCAAGACGGAATCCACCCAGGCGATCCCCGATTTCGCCTACCATTCCTACGCCGAGCTGCTCGGCCTGAAGGGAATCGTGGTCCGCGATCCGGAAAAGCTGGGCGCCGCGTGGGACGAGGCGTTCAATGCAGATCGCCCGGTGATCATGAACGTGTATGCCGACCCCAACGTGCCGCCCCTGCCGCCGCACATCACCTTCAAGGATGCCAAGAACTTCATCACGATGATGGCCAGCGAGCCGGAGTTGGGCAGCGTCGTCAAAAACAGCGTCAAGCAGGTATTGGCCAGCGTGCTGCCCAGCAAGGGCTAAGCCATGCCTGCGGAGGCGGCTGTCAGCCGCGCGGCCGCGTGGGCCTACGCGGTGCCGACGGACCCGCCGGGCGCATGGCGGGCCATGCAGCGCGCGGTCCGCAACCTGGGCCGCGCTGGGCTGTGCGCGACGGCGGTTTCCGCCGTGGACGTGGCGCTGTGGAACCCGAAGGCCAAGCTACTGCGCGTGCTGCTCGCCACTTTGCTGGGCCGCCACCGCGATGCGGTGCCGATCTACGGCAGCGGCGGCTTCACGTCCTGTGACGGCGCCACGCTGGCGCGGCAACTCGGCGCATGGGTGGAGCGGGATGGCTGCCGCTGTGTGAGGACGAAGATCGGCACCGAGCCGGACCGCGACCCGGCCCGGGTTCGGGCGGTCAAGCACGCGATTGGATCGGCGGCGCTGTTCGTGGATGCCAACGGCGCACTGGCCGTCAAGCAGGCCCGGCATTTATCCAGGGTGTTTTCGGCGGAGGCGGATGTGCGGTGGTTCGAGGAGCCGGTCTCGCTGAAGGATGGGCAGATCGCGCCGGATTGGCAGCAGCCCGGCCTGGGGCTGGTTTTCAGGCAGCATGATGCCGGGCGCTTCGCAATGGGGGCAGGATGACGACAAGGAACACCACGGCGGTCGCGACGTCGGGGCTGGCGCTGCTTGGGCTGGCGGCGATGGCGCTCACCCGCCCCGTCGCAAAGCGGCCGGCGCCGCGGGCCCTGCTGCCGCCGGGGCGGTCGCTTGACCCGAAGGCAAGCGTGCGTGCGGCGCGGCGGCTTAACCGGGCTGCCGGCGTGCTCGCCGCTTCGGTGCTGGCCGACAGCGCGGTGGAGCACTACCGCGGCTCGTTCGCCAACAAGGCGATGTTCACCCCGCTGGTCACGGCCAGCCTCTCGCTCGCCGGCAGCGTGTACGGCAACGCGGATGGCCGGCCGGTGCCGCACAGGCTGCGCGACACGGTATATGCACTCGCTGGGCTGACGGGCGTGGTTGGCACAGGGTTCCACATCTACAACATCAGCAAGAAGCCGGGTGGGTTCACCTGGGAGAACCTGTTCTATTCCGCGCCGATCGGCGCGCCCGCGGCGCTCAGCCTCTCCGGTGCGATGGGCTTCCTGGCGGAGCGGGTGCGCGACACGCGGCCGGGCCTGTCGCCGTTCATCCTCGGGCTGCCGGCCGGGCGCGTGGTGGCGGCGGCCACGGGGGCCGGGCTGCTGGGCACGGTGGCGGAAGCCGGGCTGCTGCATTTCCGCGGCGCCTTCAACAACCCGGCGATGTATGCGCCCATCGCCTTTCCGCCCGTCACGGCGGCGCTGCTCGGCAGTGCCGCGCTGGGCCACACCGGGCAGCGCCGCCCCGCCTTGCGCTGGTGCCTGCGCTTGACGGCCATCATGGGCTACGTGGGCGCCGCCTTCCATGTCCGCGGCGTGGCGCGGCAGATGGGCGGCTGGCGCAACTGGAGCCAGAACGTGCTGAACGGCCCGCCCATCCCGGCGCCGCCCAGCTTCACCGGCCTGGCCCTTGCCGGGCTCGCGGCGCTCGGCCTGTTGGAGGACCATCCCGATGACTGACCGCTATCCCGGCTATGATGTGATGAACAAGCAGGACACCCCGTCCTGGGACGCCGTCACGCGCGAGGTGATCGCCAAGCGGCTTGCCGTCCCGCGGAAGCCACGCTTCTTCGATGGCGCCGAATGGCAGACGCTCGGTGCGCTGTGCGACCGCATCATGCCGCAGCCCGCCAGCCGCCCGAAGGTGCCGCTGCCTGCCTACGTTGACGCCAAGATCACCGAAAAGCACCTGGACGGTTACCGCTACGCCACCCTGCCGCCCCAGGGTGAGGCCTGGAAGCGCGGCCTGGCCGCGTTGGACCAGGAGGCGCGGGCCGCCCATGGCGCCCGCTTCCACGACTTGCCGCCCGGCCGGCAGGATTCGCTCATCAAGCAAATGCAGGACGGCACGCTGGCGTCCGAGGCCTGGGGCGGGATGCCCTGCAAGGACTTCTTCGAACACCGGGTGATCGCCGACATCACCCACGCCTACTACGCCCACCCTACCGCATGGAATGAACTGGGCTTCGGTGGCCCGGCCAGCCCGCGCGGCTATGTCCGCATGCAGCTGGACCGGCGCGACCCGTGGGAAGCCGCAGAGGCCAAGCCCGGTCAGGAACAGCAGGCCCGGCGGGAGAACACCCGTGGCTTCTAACCCGTCCATCGATCCGGCCGCCACGCCGCGCGCCATCGACGGCCGCGCGCCGGACGTCTTCACCGTCGGCGGCTGGGTGCCGATGAAGCAGTTCAGCGATGACGAGGAGGTCGATTTCGTTGTCGTCGGCACGGGCGCCGGCGGTGGCCCCGTGATCGCCGGGCTGGCCGAGGGCGGGTTCTCCGTCGTCGGGTTCGACGCCGGGCCGTATTTCCGTCCCATGGAGGATTTCGCGTCCGACGAGACGGAGCAGAACAAGCTCTACTGGACGGACGAGCGCGTCGTGGACGGCGCCAACCCGATGGTGATGGGCGGCAAGAACAGCGGCAAGGCGGTGGGCGGCAGCACCGTGCATTTTGCCATGGTGTCGCTGCGCTTCCGCCCCGAGTGGTTCAAGTCCCGCAGCGCGCTGGGTTATGGTGCCGACTGGCCGCTCGATTGGCAGGAGATGTGGGAGTATTACGGCCGGGCCGAGAAGGCGCTGAGCATATCCGGCCCGGTGAATTATCCGTGGGGGCCGAAGCGCCCGCGCTATCCCTACCGGTCGCACGAGCTGAATGGCGCAGCGGAGATCCTGGGCCGCGGCGCCGAGGCGATGGGCTACAAGTGGACGCCCACGCCCCTCGCCACCGTCTCGGCCCCGCACGGCAAGTCCCACCCGTGCGTGTACCGCGGCTTCTGCCGCTTCGGCTGCTCCACCAACGCCAAGCAGAGCCAGCTGGTGACGTTCATCCCCCGGGCGCTGAAGGCGGGCGCCGAGATCCGTGACCTGGCCATGGTCGGCAAGATTGAGGTGAAAGACGGCCGTGCCACGGGCGTGCACTACATGCGCGAGGGCCGGTGGCGCTTCCAGCGCGCCCGCAACGTGATGGTGTCGGGTTATGCCATCGAGACGCCGCGCCTGCTGCTGGCCTCCGCCACCGACCGCTATCCGGACGGGCTGGCCAACAGTTCCGGCCTGGTCGGCAAAAACCTGATGACCCAGTCCAACCAGGCCGTGTTCGGCCAAATGGAAAACGAGGTGCGCTGGAACAAGGGCCCGCCCTCGCTCTCCATCACCGAGCACTGGAACTACGAGGACAAGAAGGACTTCGCCGGCGGCTATTGCTGGATGGCGCAGGGGCCCTTGCCGATTGAGTGGGTCACGATCCAGACGGGATCGCGCGGCCTGTGGGGCCAGACGCTGCGCGACGAGATGGAGAAGTACAACCACAGCGTCGGGCTGAAGATGGTGGGCGAGATGCTGCCGGACGAGCGCAACCGCGTGACCCTGGCCAACGACACCGACCAATACGGCTTGCGCGTCGCCCGCGTCACCTACAGCTGGGGTGACAACGACAAGGCATTGATCCAGCACGCGCTGGGCCAGATGCAGACCAGCCTGGAAGCGGCCGGCGCCCGCGACGTGTTCCGCCAGGAGAACGACACCAACCACCTGGGCGGCACCGCCCGCATGGGCTTCGACCGCGATACCAGCGTGGTGGACAAGGACTGCCGGAGTTGGGACATCCCGAACCTCTGGGTATGCGACGGGTCGGTCTTTCCAACTGTCGGGGGCGTGAACCCGCATTTGACCATCACCTCGATTGCCATGCGTACGGCAGACCGGATCAAGGCGATGGCTAGGGATGGCACGTTGAATTAATGGCTGGTGGCAGCGTGGTGCGGGGATCAGGGGGGTGGGCGCGCTGACCCCATCCCCGTCTGAAATCGTCTAAACAGAAACCTCTCTTTCGGCTGCAGGCAAGGCCGAGCTTGGCGGTTTGTCGGGCGAGGCGGTTGGCTTGCAGTTCGGGCGCGACGCAGCGCGGCGGAAATGGTCGGCGCCGAGGTCTAGGCTCTGTGACCGAAGTTTCTGAGCAGCGGGGTTTCCTTTGATCCAGCCCCTGGCCGTGTGACCCTGGGAATGTTCGAAGCTTCCGGAGTTGCACGGCCAGAGATCGCATCAGAACGAGGCCAAACGTCCAGAAACTTCGGTCACAGACCCTAGCAGCCCTGGTCGCACGCAGTGGCCTCGGCGACTTGATCGGCCATGGCCTCGTCGCCGTAGCCCCGTTCGGTCCCGCCGCCCCCTTCCGCAGCATCGCCTTTCTGGTCGGCATCGCGACCCTGCTCAACGTCGTCGCCACCGCCAATGGCGTGCCGGCGCTATTCACGCCGCTGGCGGAAAAGCTGGCCGACGCCTCGGGCCCACCCTTGCTCACGGTGCTGATGGTGCAGGTGATCGGCGATGCCACGCCGGTGTTGCCCTACCAGACTTCGCCCATCGTCGTGGTGATAGGCATGGGTCAAGTGCCGGCCCGTGACGGCCTGCGGCTCTGCCTGGCTACGGCGGCTGTCAGTTTTGCCGTGCTCGTTCCGCTCGACTACCTTTGGCTCACACTGCTCGGTCAGCCCGGCTGAGCACGGAAGGCGCGCACCCGCGACCTGCGGGGGCAGAAGGCGCTTGGACGCGGGACAGCCTGAACTCCGAAAGGGTCATGCTCCGTGCCCCCGCGCACCCGCAATTGCGACCGCTTGCACCGAGGCTGGGGATGAACCCCAATCCCATGCTTGCTCACAGGCAAGCTTCCACTTCGGCTGCGGCAACTCCGCCGTTTGCAGCAAAATCTCACTCGATGAGATCGATCGCCAGCAGGAGCTTGGTTGCCGCGATGAACAGGCGCCGGCCGTGCGTTCCACCGAACGCGCAGTTCGATGCGGTCATCGGGGTAGGAATAAAGCCGAGCCGGGTGCGGTCGGGGGCCACGACGTGGATGCCGTCGGCGGCCGTGGTCCAGACCCAGCCGCGCCGGTCCACTGCAAAGCCGTCGGGATAACCATGGTCGGTCTGGAAGAACAACCGCCGGCCGGACAGGCGGCCGTCCATGCCGACATCGAAGGCCTCGATCCGGTGCGCCGTCCCGGTCTGGTCGCCAGGGATCTCGTTCAGCGAAAGCGAGGTGTCGGACACGTAGAGCGTGCAGCCGTCCGGTGCGAAGGCCAGGCCGTTGGGCTGCTCAAAATCCGCCATCCGGGCCAGCTCGCCGGTGGCCCGGTCGAACCGGTACACGCTGCGGTGGTCCAGCTCCGGCTCGACCAGGCTTCCCTGGTTGGGCATGAGGATGCCGAATGTCGGGTCGGTGAACCAAATCGCCCCATCGGCGGCAACTGCCACATCGTTGGGCGAGTTCAGCCGCTTGCCCCGGTAATGCGTGACGACCGGCGTGGGATCGCCGCCCTTCGAGCGGCTGATGCAGCGGCGCCCATGCTCGCAATGCACCAATGCGCCGTCGGCCTCCAGGGCGTTGCCGTTCATGAAGTACGTGCCGTCGATCGCAACATCCACATGGCCATCGGGATGCCAGGCCAGCAACCGACGGTTCGGAACGTCGGACCAGACCAGCCGGTCACCTGCGGGGTCCCATGCCGGCCCTTCCCCATGCAGCGTGCCTTCGTACAGGCACAGCAGGTCGGCATCCGGCGACAGCACCGCGGCCAGCCGCTCATCATCGATCTGCACGCCTTGGAACGGCTTGACCGGCTTGGGCGGGCCGGGCCGGCGCAGCAATCGGCCCGGCAGCAGGGACGCATCCTCGTTCATCGCTTCAATCTCCTGGCCGGGTCTCGATCTGGTGCAGGTGGCCGTCGGGGTCGCGCAGCAGGCCAGGCCGGTCGCCCCGCCACACCACCCGGGTCGCCGCCACGTCGTTGGCCCGCAGCGGCGGCCCGGCTTCGCCGCGCGGGACCTGATAGCCGAGCAACTCAAGGTGGGGCGGCGCGCGGGAGGGCTGCAACGGCGCGACCACGACCTGAACGCCCTGCAAACCGTCCAAGCCCTGCTGCTCCACCCCTTTGTTGTGGCTGCGCTTGCCGGGCGCGAGCCCCAGCCCGGCGTAGAATGCGGCACTGGCATCGACATCGCTGACGCTGATGGCGGAATGGTCGATGCCGGGGCCGATCTGCCCGGCCGGCGGCCGTTTGCCGCGCCAAGCTGGCGGCGTGTCCTCGGCGGGGAACTGCAGCAGCTCCAGTGGATGGCCATCCGGGTCGCGGAACTTGAACGCGCTCACCCCGCCGGAGGATGGAGGCAAATGCTGCGGCCCGCCCTCCGTGATCGCACTTCCGCCGTGCAGCCGCGCGTGGGCGGCAGCGATGTCGTCCACTACGAGGGCCAGATGCTGGAACCACAGGGAAGCCGCGTTGCCCTGGGCCGGGTAGGGTGCGCCCGGCGACTGGAACGCCTCAAGCGCGATGGCCTGCGCACCCAGCTTGAGGAATTGCCGCTGTCCGCCGCCGGACAGCCCCAGCATCGCCATCTCGTCCGCCCCGATCGGCACCGGCGCCCCGTCCGCGGCGAACCCGAGCACGTCGGTGTAGAACCGCGTGAGGCGGGGCAGGTCCGCCGTCACCAGGCGAAATCCGGCAATCGAGTGAAGGGTCTGTTCAGCCATGTTGAATTCCTGGCCGCCGGCTCAGCTCATGTGGCAAGGCTCGTGCTTCGGATCGACGTGCAGTTGCACCGTCATCAGCACCGCGGGCTGGTCGCCGATCGTGCCGGACCGGTGCCCCTTCTTGCCGTCCGTTTCCGTGCAGCCCTGGTCCTCGCCAAATGAGAACTCGCCCGGCCCCTGCTCGATGCGGGTGCCGTCCATGCTCTCGATCCACCAGCGGCCGGACAGCACGACGATCCATTGCGGCGCCGGGTTCTCGTGCCAGGTGCCGACCCAGCCGACGGGCTGCACCGTGACCACGACCGTGGAGGAGGCGGTCTCGTGCTTGTTGTTCCATTGCGGGTCCGCGCCGCCAACACCCTTCAAGGAGAAGTCCGTCAGCTTGCAGGCCTTCTGGTGACTGACGCCATCCTCGTCCGTCCAAAGGTGCCAGTAAGGGATGCCCGGCTTGGGCCCGCTCTTTTCGTCCCCGGCGCCTGAGCCTTGCGTGTTGGCGGTGGTCGCATTCTGCATGGGTCGTCTCCTTGATCAGCGAGGCAGCAACGCCGTCGCGTAAGGGTGGGAGGACGCGAACGGGTCGCTCACGAGGCTTTGCCAAGCGTGGCCGTCGATCCCGACGGTGATCAGCAGGAAGCCCGACGCCAGGGAGAAGTTCTTGAGAAAGTCCCAGAACAGGTCCCTTCCCTTGCTTTCGCCCTTTTTCCAAAAGTCGCCGGGTTGCCAGAATCGCTTGAACAGGATGGCGGTCACCGCGCAGTAGCCCGCCATGACGAATGCGGCGAGCCGGTCAGCCACGCCCGTCAGGATCCCGAGCGGCATGACCAGCTCGACGAAAAGGCCGGCCAGGACCAGCCCAGCTGCCACCGTCCGGTTCGAGAACACCTCGCCGCCCTGCTTCACCGCGCCGTTGAAGTTGAAAATCTTGTCGAGCGCGCTGGCCGGGAAGAACAGCACGACCAGCCCATACCGCACGGCAAGGACGACGATGCCTGACACGGTCACACCCTGCCCCCCCACGCAAGATCGCCGACCCGGCCGGAGGTGCGCGGCTGCCCTGCTCGCGCAGGGCCGGACGGGGCGCGGCTCATTCGACCACCACTTCCAGCCCGTTGGCGGCAAGCACCTCGGTGGCCACGGTCTCGCCGCTGCGGCTGAAGCGCAACGCGGCCGTGCCGCCGCCTGCCCGGATGCCATGCAGCGCCAAGCTGTCCACCCCGTCCGGCAGCAGCGGGCGCCGCACGACCAGGCGCCGGGCGAACCCGTCTGCGGACAGGCCGAGCAGTTCCGTTGCCATGAACGGCACCGTGGCCGCCGACCAGGCCTGCATCGGATCGGCGCGTGGGGTGCGGGTCGGCCCGTCGCCGGGCTGCCGCTGCGTGCCGGCGATGAACTCCGGCAAGCGGCCATGGTGGAACATGCCGGCGGCATCGAGGGTCGCAGCCATGATCCGCAGCGCCGCCGCATCCTCGCCGTAGCGGCGCAACCCCGACACGATCAGGGCA
>CAXSEX010000095.1:0-12020 GCA_964236415.1 uncultured Acetobacteraceae bacterium
GCGCTCCGATGCTTCCAGGCTCGCGGGTGCCTCGGATGCCGCGGGCGGCGGGCCGACCGGCTCCGAGGACAGCCCGGCCGCCAGCTCGTCAAGCCGCACGTCCGGCGCGTCCGACATCAGCAGCAGGCTTTCGACGACGTTGCGCAGCTCGCGCACGTTGCCGGGCCAACAGTAGGCCGCGAGCAGGCGCAGTACCTCCGGGCCGAAGCGGCGCGGCGGCACGTCGTGGCGCTCGGCGAGGGAGGTGTTGAAGTGCTCGACCAGCGGCTCCAGGTCGCCGTGGCGCTCGCGCAGCGGGGGCGGCCTGATCCGGGTCACGCCGATGCGGTGATACAGGTCGCGGCGGAAGCGCCCGGCGGCGACCTCGTCCAGCAGCGTGCGGTTGGTCATCGCCAGCAGGCGCACCTCGACGCGCCGGGGCTGGCCGTCGCCCAGGCGGTAGATCACGCCTTCCTCCAAGGCGCGGAGCAGGAAGGGCTGCAAGTCCAGCGGCAGCTCGCCGATCTCGTCCAGGCAGAGCGTGCCGCCATGGGCCAGCTCGAACCGTCCCGGGCGCCCCTCGCTGGTGGCGCCGGTGAAGGCGCCGCGCACGTGGCCGAACAGCTCGGCCGCCAGCAGGTCCTTGGCGACCGCGCCGCAGTTGAAGGCGATGAAAGGCCGGCGCGGGTCGTGCGCGAAGTGGATGGCGCGGGCGAACAGCTCCTTGCCGACGCCGGTTTCGCCCTCGATCAGCACCGGGACCTGCTTGCCGACCAGGTGGCGCGCGCGGCCCACCGCTTCCGTGATCGCGGGGCTGCGGCCCAGGATCGCGTCGAACGCGCCCGGCTGTCCCGGCGCGGTGCCGCGCGTCCGGGCCGGCACCACCAGCACGGCGCCGATGGCGCGCCCTTCCACCTGCACCGGGCTGAACCATTCCGCCCGCAGCCCCTCCGGCAGCCGGCCGGCCCAGTCCTCGACGGTCGAATCGCCGTCGAGGCCGGGCACGCGCTGGCCCAGCCCCACCAGGGTCGGCACCCGGCCGGTGCGGTGCACCAGGCGGCCGGCGCGGTCGATCGCCACCATGCCCGCCACGTCGGCCTCGCTGATGCGGTCCAGGCAGATCTCAAGCAAGCGCATGCGCTCGCCCGCCGCGCGCTCCGCCAGCACCATCTCGACCTGCCGGGCGGCCGACACCGCGAGCGACAGGTTGTTGCGCCCGTAGGTGGACGGCGGCCCCGAGATGTCGACCACGCCGAGCATGGCGCCGGTGCCCGGCTCGAAGATGGGCGCGGCGGCGCAGGTCCAGGCCTTGATCCCCTCGCAGAAGTGCTCCGCCGCGTGGACCTGTGCCGGGCGGCCGGTCGCGAGCGCCGTGCCGATGCCGTTGGTGCCGACCGCGTCCTCCCGCCAGTCGCCGCCGCGGGCCAGGTGGATGGCCTCGCCCTGCTCCAAGGTGTGCCGGTCGCCGGCCGCGTCCAGCACCACGCCGTCGTTGTTGGTCAGCAGCATGATCGAGCGCGACCCGCTGAACATTTCCGCGACCTCGGCGAAGACCTGGGCGGCGGCCGAAACTAGGTCGGCGTGGCGGCGGCGCAGCTGCTCGACGGCGTCGCCGTGGGCCACGAGGGGGGCGGCCCGGCCGGTCGGGTTGATGCCCAGCTCCTGGCTGCGCAGCCAGGACGCGACCACGAAGTTGCGGGCGGGGATCGCGGCGGTGGGATCACCCGTGAGGAACCGCTCCCACGCCACCATGGTGTCCGCAGCCTCGGGGCGGCGGCCGATGGCGCCGGATGCTGGAAGGCCGCTCCCGCCGAGCTGCCGCTCCGTCATAGGCTTCTTCCCCAAGGGCTGCTTCCATCATCAGCCGTGTCAGAGCAGCTCCGCACCGCCGCCCATCGCGGGGCCGGCAGTCGGATCGGCGCCGTCCGGCTTGGTCGCGATCAGGGTCTGCGTCGTGAGGATCAGCCCGGCGACCGAGGCCGCATTGCGGAGCGCGGTGGCGGTGACGCGCACCGGGTCGATCACGCCCGCCTCCACCAGGTCGGTGAACGCGCCGGTGCGCGCGTCGAAGCCCATGCCGCGGGGCGATTGCCGGACGCGCTCGATGATGGCGGCGGGGTCCAGGCCGCAGTTCTTGGCGATGCAGGCCAGCGGCTGCGCCAGCGCGCCCTGCAGCAGCCCCGCTCCCTCGCGTGCGCTGCCGGACAGGGTCTCCGTCAGCCGTTCCAGGTCGGGCGCCACCTGCAGCAGGGCGGTGCCGCCGCCGGGCACGATGCCTTCCAGGACCGCGGCGCGGGTGGCGTTGATCGCGTCCTCGATCAGCTGCACCCGGCGCTTCTGCTCGACCGGGGTGGCGCCGCCGGCGAGGATGACCGCCGTGCCGCCCGACAGCTTGGCCAGGCGTTCCTGGTACTTGTCGCGCTCGATGTTCTGCGGCGCCGCCTCGTATTGGCGCGACACCTGCTCGCGGCGGGCCTTGATGGCGGCGGGGTCGCCCGCGCCGGCATGGATGACCGTCTGGTTGGCGGACACGACCACCTGCCGCGCGCCACCGAGGTCGCGCATCTGCACGCTGCCGATGCGCCCGCCGAGGTCGCGGGCGATCACCCGGCCGCCGGTGGCGATGGCGATGTCCTCCAGCATGGCGCGGCGCCAATGGCCGTACTCCGGTGGGTGGATGGCGGCGACCGGCGGCTCGTCGCGGTCCCGACGCGACAGCAGGGCCACGACGCAGGCAGGGGCGACCTCCTCGGCCAGGATCAGCAGCGGGCGGTTCTGGCCGGCGATCAGCGCCTCAATGGCCGCCACGTCCTCCTTGGCCAGCAGCTTGCAGTCGGTCATCAGGATCAACGGGTCGTCGAGCACGACCAGCATGCGCTCCACGTCGGTGACCATGTGGTGCGACAGGTAGCCGCGGTCGAACACCATGCCGTCCACGACTTCGAGATGCGTCGCGACCGTGCTGCCGAACTCCACGGTCACGATGCCGTCGAGGCCGACGCGCTGCAGGGCGTCCGCGACCATGGCGCCGGTCAATTCGTCGTTGGCGGCGATCACCGCGACGGCGCGCGTCTCGTCCGGGCCGCGCACGGGGCGGGCGATGCGGTTCAGCGCCACGGCGGCGGCGGCGGCGGCGGCTTCCAGCCCGTGCACCAGCTCGACCGGGTTGGCACCGCGCGCGAGGCATTCGAGGCCCTGCTGCACCATCGCGTCGGCGAGCACCGTCGCCGTGGTGGTGCCGTCGCCGGCCACTTCGTTGGTCTGCTTCGACACTTCGCGCAGCACCTGGGCGCCCATGTTCTCGAACGGGCACGCCAGCTCGATCTCCTGGGCGATGCTGACCCCGTCGCGCGAGACCATCGGCGTGCCGATGGGCCGGTCGATGATCGCGTTCATCCCCTTCGGCCCCAACGTGCCGCGCACGGCGCGGGCGAGCTTGCCCACGCCGCGCCCCAGAGCCATCCGCGCCGCCTCGTCGTGCAGCATCATCTTTGCCATTCGTGTCCCTCCCTGTTCCTTCGCCTTTCTCCTCGGGAGAGGATCAAGGTGGACTCAGCCGTTCAGCCACCCGGGCGCGCGCCCTCCGGGACGCGCCCATGCACGAAATCCAGCAAGCTCGGCTCGCCCTCCGGCCCCTGCTCGTTGAACCGTGCCGCGAGCAGGCCGCGGCACAGCGCGCCGTTGAACTCGACGTTGACCGCGACCCGGCGCAGCGCCCGCCGGTGCGCCGGAAACTCGGCGACGGCGACGGCGCGCCCGTTCTCGTCCACGAAAGCGGGGTCGTCCGGCCCGTCCGGCCCCGGCACGCCCCGGCGCTCCAAGTAGCGGTCCACCAAGGGCGCCCCCGCGTCGCCGGCCAACGGCCGCAGTTCGGCGAGAGTGAGCGCCACCAGCGCCGCCGGGGCGTGCCCCGCTTCGAGCAGATGGTCGAGCAGCGCCATCTGCCGGCGCTGGAACGCCTTGAGGTCGAAGGTGCGGCGCAGTGCGGCCAGGTCGCCGTCCGCTTCGGACGTGAACGCTTCCTGGAACGATTGCCCATGCGCCATGGCGGCGTTGATCGTGTCGGCATACATGTGCTCGCCCAGTACGACGCTGACCTCCCTGACCCAGGGCAGCCGCCCGGCCTCCCGCCGCATGTCGTCCGCCATCAGGAAGGCGAAGTTCGCCGCGCACCAGTAAGTCGGCAGCCGGAAGCCGATCCGCACCCGGCCCTCGTCGTCCACGGCCACGCCGGACACGAACCCCAGGCCCGTCACCGGCTCGTCAAGCTCCGGGTCGTGCACCCGGTCGAGCTGGGCCAGCACCTCGGCGACCCGGCCGCTCACAGCGGCCCGGCCGCTTTCGGCAGCACTCATTCCGCCGCCACGCGCTCGCCCGCGCGCAGCTTCGCCTTTTGCGCCTCGATGTCGATGCCGTAAAGGCGGGCGGCGTTCAGCCCGAGGATCTTCTTCTTCGCCTGCAAAGTGAGGCTGACCCCGGTTTCCTGCGCCACGTCCTCCGGCAGCTCGAAGTCCATGAACTTCTCGACCAGCCAGCGCGGCGTCCAGATGGCGTAGTCGCTGCCGTACAGGATCTTGTCCTCGCCGACCCAGAACAGCAGTTCCGAGATGATGTGGGCGAAGTACTTCGGCCGGCTGTGGATGAACGGCAGCGCCACGGCGAGGCCGGCGAAGACGTTGGTTTCCTGCGTCGCGATCCAGCAGAAGTCGTCGAGGCGCGGCAGGCCGCAATGCTCGACGATGAAGTTGAGGTTCTGGAAGCTCGACGCCGCATCGTCCACGTCCGCCACGTCGAAGGCGTCGCGGTTCAGCGGCAGGATCGTCGGCCCCTTGTGAACGTGGATGTTCTTGATGCCCAGCTTCTCGGCCGCCTCGAAGTAGCGGTAGGTCATCTTGTCGCTGAGCTTGTAGCCCTTGGATTCGCCCTTCCACTCGGCGGTGTAGAGCTTGAGGCCCTTCAGCTTGTGCTTCTCCGCAAGCGCATGAAGCGCCTCCAGCCCTTGCTCGCCGTCCCGCGGGTCGAAGGTGCCGTTCAGGATGAAGCGGTCGGGGTGCTTCTTCGCCATGGCCGAGTTGCGCTCGGTGGTGTTGAAGCCGTTGGTGTAGAAATCCGTGAGGTAGGTCGGCTGCAGGATCGCCATGTCGTCGGGGCCATCGACGAACAGGTCGCGGTGCATCGTCTCCGCGTCGTACTTCTCAAACTTCTCCTTGGCCCAAAGCTGGTCCTTGGGGCTGAGGTTGCTGTGGTAGGCGTAGAAGCAGTCGATGAACTGCTTGCCGTGCACGTTCTTCTGGTTCGCCTTGCTGGCGTCCCAGAAGTGCACGTGTCCGTCAATGATGAAGATGTCTTCGCCGTCTTTGGTGCGATACATCGCGAGCGCCCCTTCTATTCGATGAACTGCTTGACGTCGTCCATGTTGCCGAACAGCACCACGGTGTTGTCATCCACCATGACCATCCGGCCGTAGTGGGTGGAGGTCGAGATCTCGAACAGGTGCGGCGTCATCTCGCGGCCGAGATACTCGCTCAGTTCGTCCATCTTGAACTCGATCTTGCCCTCGCCGTCGATGCGGATCATCGCCGGCATGGTGGTGACGCGGATGCCGGGCTTTTCCCCCATCACCTCGGCGATGGCCCGCGCCTCGACGCTGTCGTTCATCGTTATCCCGCACTGGTGCGAGATGGTCTGGCTGCGGTGCATGTCCTTCATGGACTCGAAGATATTTTCCTGCGGCATCGGAGCTCTCCTGGAGCGGGTGCGGGTTAGGCTTCGACCAGCGGGCGCACGTCCAGGCCGATCTCGGAGCCGATCGCCCGCAGGCGGTTGTGCGACTGCTCGGCCACGTCGGCGAACTGCGTGATCTTCACCCGCGGCTGCGACCAGATCGGCTGCAGCAGGTTGGCCGCGTTCTTCGCCTCGGCGCCGTGCTTCAGCAGCCAGAAGTTGAACAGGTCCCGGTTCGCAGAGCCGTGCGCCTCGTCGAGCACCAGCATGCGGAACAACTCGACCGAGTTGGCGAGGTTGCGCTCGTAGTCGCCCTCGGCGGCGGAGACCACGGCGGGGGTCATGAAATCGTTCTGGGACGCCGCGACCTGCATGACGAAGCCGCTGCGGAACAGCTCGGCCACCAGCGGCTCGAACACGACGTTCACCGCGAAGTACTGCTCAAGGTAGTCCGTGGCGCCGCCGATGGTCTCGACCGCCCGGCGCACGCCCTGCCAGATGGGGTCGTCCATCCAGTGCGCCTTGCCGGCGTCCTGGTCGAACCCTTCCAGGTCCAGGCCGATCTCGCCCAGGTATAGCGTGAGGTCCTGGGCGAAGCGCAGCTTGTAGGAGGAGTTGGTCAGCACGGCGTTGTTGATCATCTGCGTGTAGCCGTAACGCTGCGCCTGCATCGTCGCCATGCCGAGGCCGAACTCGGCGTGCTTGTAGGCGCCCAGGTGGTCCTGCAGCACCTTGACCCAGGCGCGGTCAAACCGCTTCACGGCGCCGGCGCGGCGGCCGTTCTCGACCACGTTGGCGATCATGCCGACGATGGTGGACTGGCGCTGGTAATGGGTGCGCTCCCATTCCTGGTCCACCGCGCGGAAGACGTGCCAGTCGGAGCACTTGGCCGCCGTCCAGCTTTCGCTGTAGGTGGGCGTGCCGTCGGCAAACGAGATGATCCAGTCCTGCAGCAGGTGCCGCTTGGGGTCCGGCTGCACATCGACGGTCATGTCCTCGTAATGCGAGGCCTTGCGTCCCTTCGGGGTGAAGTAGTTGTATTTCCGGCTGTCCGAGCCGGCGAACTTCGCCGCTCCGGCGGCGGCCGACCTCCGCGGTGCTGGCTCCTGCGTGGCACTCATGCTTGTCTTCTCCCTTTCTTGTTCAGCGCGTCGCCGGGGTGAACTTGTCGAAGTAGATCCGCTCCGGCTCGACCCCGGCCCGTTGCAGGACGGGCAGCACGGCGTCGATCATCGGCGGCGGGCCGCAGGAATAAGCGTCCATCTCGCCGCCGAGGGGTTCGTCGCGGAGCGTCCGGGCCACGACCTCGTGGATGAACCCGGTCTCGCCCTCCCAGGCGTCGCCCGGCGCCGCGTGCGACAAGGCGGGGATGAAGCGGAAGTCCGGCAGGCGGGCGGCGAACGCCGCCAACTCGTCCAGCAGGAACAGGTCGGCCCGGGTCCGCGCGCCGTAGAAGAAGCGGACCGAGCGCGTCTCGCCGCTGGCGGCGTGGTCACCCAGGATCGACCACAGCGGCGACATGCCGGACCCGCCGCCGATCAGGATCAACGGCCCCGTGCGCCCTTCGCGGCGGAAGCAGGTGCCGTAGGGTCCGCGGGCCACGATGGCGTCGCCAGGCTTCAGCGCGCCGCCCAGCAGGGCGGAGAACGCGCCGTCCCCGTACTGCTTGATGATGAACGCCAGCGTCGTCCCGCCATTGGGCGGGTTGGCCATCGAGTAGGCCCGGGTGACGCCGTGGCCCGGCACCGTGAGATCGACGTACTGCCCGGCCCAGAAGCGGAACGGCGCCGCCAGATCGACCGTCAGGCGGCAGATGTCATGGGTGAGCCGCTCGATCGCGGCGACCGTGCCGGGGAACTCCTTGACGGCGATGGACCGGCTCAGCAGGTCCTCGTCGTAGTTCAGCAGCTCCACCGTGATGTCGCTGTAGGCCAGCGTGCGGCACAGCAGGATGTGGTTGGTCTCGCGGTCGAAGTCGGGCAGGGCGAAGGTCGAGTATTTCAGCAGCTCGATGTCGCCGTCCACCAGCAGGGACTTGCAGCTGGCGCACTGGCCCTCCTTGCAGCCGTGCATGACGGAGATGCCTTGGCGGAACGCCGCGTCGAGGACCGTCTCGCCCTCGGCGACTTCCATCTCGATGCCGACCGGCTCGAAGCGGACAATGTGGACGGCTGCATCGGCCATCGCTTTCCTCCCTGTGAGCAGTCCCGGGGGCCGGCCGGCGGCCGACCCCCGTTCGTCACGTCATCTAGTTGATCGGGGCGATCTTGAAGCCGGCCCGGTACTCGGCGATGTGCTTCTCCCGCTCCGCGTCCGACATGGCGCGGATCGCCTGCAACGGGCTGGCCAGCGTATGGCCGCGCACGTCGTCCAGCTTCCACATCTTGCTGTCGTCGAAGTGCAGGTGCGGCTGCGGCGTCAGCGTCTTGCCGTCGTTGCGGACGAAGCCAAGGTCCTGGATCGCGTCCGCCACGTCCCAGCCGGCGTAGCAGTCCTCCCACTCGCGCCGCCCGCTGAACCGGCCCATCGCCGGCGTCGGACGGCCGTTGTACTCGGCCGCGAACGCCGTCTTGTGGGTCCAGCGGCACACCTCGGAGCAGTAGGTGTACAGCTTGCCATCGACGGTATCGACGCAGAAGTCCTCACGGATCAGCGCCGGCACCATGCAGGACCAGCAGCGGTGCGGGTAAACGTAGCCGACGTCCTGGTTGAACAGGATGTTGGTCTCGCCGGGTACGCTGAGCTTCGCATACCACTTCCAGTAATCGCCGAACTCGGCATACCAGCCGGGGTACTTGTGCTCGAACCACTCGAAGTCCTTGTCGGTCTGCGCTTCCTGGCGCCAGAACGCGACTGGCCAGCCTACTGAGAAGAACTGTGCGGTCTTGTGCACGTAGTTCTTCTTCACCATCCGGTCCCACGCTGCATTGACATCGTCGTGGTGGATCTTGATGCCGTACTTCTCCAGCGGCAGCATGTAGGTCCGGTAGTAGTCCTCGTAGATCCACCGGTGCCACAGCTCGGCGTAGGACTCCTTGTTCTTGTCCCGGTTGGCCGTGCCGTACTCGATGATCGTGCCCACCGCCGCGTCCACGATGGCATGGTTCTGCCAGAAGGCGTAGCGCAGGTCGCGCTCCAGCAGCTCGTGGTTGCTTGGGTCGTTGATGATCGACATCAGCATCGAGTGGCCGTTGCCGACGTGCCGGCTCTCATCCGATTGCACGGACAGGAACACGGTCGGCAGGGCGTAGTCGCCGTTGCGCGCGGCCTCCGACGGCATAGCCACGAACAGCGTGTTGGTGAACGCGGTCTCCGCCACGACGGTGAGGTAGATGTTCGCCGCGGTGATGGCGTCGCCGGTCACGAAGCCCTCGGCGAACTGGCGGCCGATGGTGGTGGCGTAGCACTTGCCGAACGCGGCCTCGGTGATGTCGAACCCGGCCGGGTCGATGTAGTTCTCCATATACCACTTCTTCAGGTTCATCTGGATGGTCGAATGGCGGAACTCGTCCACCATCTGCATCGTGAACCCGGTGCGCAACTCCTCGCCCGGCGCCAGCCGGCCGACCATCGCCATGGAGCGGGAGGCCGAGATCTCAGGAAACGGGATGATCGCCAGGAACAGCTTCATCCACTCGACCCAGCGCGGCTCCACGTCGCGGAACATGTCGCCGCGCAGCGCCGCGTCCAGCGCGCCGTACACCCGGTTGTCCTTTTCTTCCTGCATCGGGAAGTAGGACCGCAGGACCTGCTTCATCGGGTCGCGCGGGGTCTTGTTGATCTTGTAGTCGGTGGGGAAGGTCATCGCTTCCTGGACGTAGCTCGGCGTCCAGCCGAGGTCGGCGACGCGGCGGGCCGCCTCGCCGATGCTCATCCCTTTCTGGGCGGTGATTTTGCTGAGGCTTAGGCTATCGGGCATTATGGACTCTCCCTGGCTTTGGTTCAGGCCTGTCGCATAGGTTGTTCCCACGTTCGGCGCGGGACCGGCACAGATCCGGTCAGGCACGCAGCCACCCGCATCTTAAGCGACTCGACTAAGTGCAAAAGCCGTACCACCCTTCGCAGTTCGCAACTCGCCCTGCATGTCCTATAATAGACTCGAATACTGTGTTTCCCGCTGTCCCGTCTTGGGACATATTGCGTCGCAGCATGTCCCAAAATGACGCGGACTTCCTGAAGGTGGGACATCAATGCGTCTTCTCCGCGTCCGGACGCGGACCCAGCGGCTTGCCCTCGGCGACGAACCGCGCCGCGAGCACCAGCGTGCCCATGGCGAAATCCTTGCCATGGTCCGCGATCATCTCGTCCACCAGCTTGCCCAGCCTTTCGAAGTAGCGGTCCTTGGAGAGAGGTTCGTCGCTCATGGCGCGGTCCTCAGGTTCGAGGGCTTGGGGAAGCGGAACAGCGCGCCGGGCAGGGCGACGACGCCGGCCTCGCCGCCCTCCGTCCCGACCGCCAGGCGCGCGCCGTCCGCCGACCACGCGAGCGCCGTGACCGAGCCGCCGGACGACCCCTTGGCGAACAGCACGTCGTCCTGGCCCGGCTGGCAGAGCAGGACCGCTCCGTTGCCGTAGCCGGCGGCGACCAGCGGGCGCGACGGGTGGCACGCCACCATGCAGACCGGCAGGCGGCTGCTGGGCATGCCGCATTCCGACGGCTGCCCGCCGGCGCCGGGCGGGTCGAACGCCCAGCAGACCACCCGGGGCGCGCCGCTGCTGGCGAGGAACCGCCCGTCGGCCGAGAACGCCAGGGATCGCGGCTGGCCGGGGTAGCCGCCCATCTCGATGTCGCCGCCGTCCGAAAGGCGCCACCCGTGCAGCGCGTTCTCCTGCAAGCCGCAGATCACGTACTCGCCGTCCGGACTCCAGGCGACGGACCGGGGACAACCCGGGGTCGATAGCACGCGCGGCGGGCCGGCCATGCCAGCCTGCCACAGCGTGACGCCCCGGTAGTGCGCGACCGCGAGCCGCGTGCCGGACGGATCGAAGGCGAGCGCCGTGACCGAACCCGGCGCCGTCAGCGCCAGGGTTTCGGGGCCGGACAGGTGGACCTGGCGGCCCGTCGCCCACGCGCGCCATCCCGCCGCTGACGCCGCGACCAGATCGACCCACTGCCCGGGATAGCGGCCCACCTCGCGCACCGCGCCATCGGCGCCGGTGTGCGCCACGGTGCCGTCATCGCCGCCGCTCAGGAAGCCGCCCTGCGGGTCGGTCGCCAGCGACAGGCAGGCGCCGTCGTGCACGCGCTGGCGGCCCACCGGCGGGCGAGGCGCGGTGCCCGGCGCCAACTCCAGGCCGCCGCCCTCCCGCGGGCGCAGCCCGGGCGCGCCGTCCCACTCGGCCCGCGCCGTGGCGAGCGAGCCGTCGCCCAGCGCGAAGCCGGCCACTGCCCCGTCCCAGGCCACGCCCGTCACCGGCGCGTCCAGCGCCCACGCCGCGCCGAGCAGGTCGAGCAGCGGCGGCGTCGGGTTGGGCCTTTGCGGGGTCATGCGTCCGCCTGGCACAGGCGCAGGCCTCCCAGCAGCTCGTCACGGTCGAGGCCGCGGCCGATGAACACCAGGCGGCTTTCGCGCGCCTCGCCGGGCTGCCAGGGCCGCGCCAGGTCGGTGTCCATCATCATGTGTACGCCCTGGAACACGAAGCGGCGGTCGGAGCCGGCGAGGTCCACGATCCCCTTGGCGCGCAGCAGGTCGGCGCCGCGCTCGATCACCAACTGCTGCAGCCAGGCCAGCAGCCGGGTGCGCTCCAGCGGCCAGCCCAGGCGCAGCGACACGCAGTCGATCGAGTGGTCATGGCCGTGGTGGGCGTGGCCGTCAGCGGCGACGTCCATCCGCGCCAGGTCGAAGGCGCCGCGGTCGAGAACGTCACTGAGCGGCACATGGCAGCGCACGCCCCGCAGCAGCCGGGCTTCCGGGTTGGCGCGGTTGATCGCCGCTTCCGCCTCCGCAAGCCCGGCGGCGTCCACCAGGTCGGCCTTGTTCAGCAGGACCGTGTCGGCCAGCGCCAACTGCTCCGCCGCTTCCCGGCTGTTGGCGAGGCTCGACGCCAGGTGCCGCGCGTCGGCGACGCAGACGATGCTGTCCAACCGGGCGCGCTGGCGGATCAGGTCGTCGGCGAAGAAGGTCTGGGCGACCGGCGCCGGGTCGGCAAGGCCGGAGCACTCGACCAGGAAGCCGTCGAACCGGTCGCGCCGCTTGACCAGGCCGCCGATCACCCGCAGCAGGTCGCCCCGCACCTTGCAGCAGGCGCAGCCGTTGTTCAGCTCGAACAGCTCCTCCTCCGCGCCGACGACGAGGCCGCCGTCGATCCCCAGCTCGC
>CAXSEX010000096.1:0-1359 GCA_964236415.1 uncultured Acetobacteraceae bacterium
ATGCCTGGTGTCTTTTGCCCCCTTCTTAAACGGTGTGGGTGAGCCTTGATCTTGCCCTATGCATCATGGTTGAGTTCGATAACTGATTCCCGTGCCGATGTTGAAACGCAGCCATATCAAGCGCGTGAACCGCGATGCTCGCCGCTTACAGGCCGTCCTCAATGACCAGCCAGGACCAACCCTTGCGCTCGATCCATGAGGCGTTCCGCTGGCAATGCGCGCAACGCCCGGAGGCGGAAGCCCTGGTCTGCGGCGACGCCTCGCTGTCCTACAGCGAGCTTGACAGCAGGTCCGACCAGTTTGCCCGCTTCCTTGAGCAGCAGGGTGTTGCCGGGGGGCGCATGGTCGTCACCATGCTTGACCGGTCGGCGGCGGCGGTTGTCGCCCTGCTCGGCATCCTCAAGGCCGGGGCGGCGTTCGTGGCCCTCGATACGCAATGGCCTGCCGAGCGCCTCGGCCAGGCGCTGCAGGACAGCGGCGCCTGTCTCGTTCTTGCTGATCGCCGCGCGCTGGCCGAAGTCTGCGGGCGGACCGACGGGCCGCCGTTGGTCTTGCTCGACGATGCGGTTCAGGCGGCGGCGCGGCTGGCCGCGGCGCCGCCTGGCGACGCCGGCGGGCCGGACCAGCTCGCCTACGTGATGTACACGTCCGGCTCCACCGGACAGCCGAAAGGGGTGATGATCCCGCACCGGGCGGTGGTCAGCCTGGTGATCGACAATCCTTATGCGCGCTTCGGCGCGGACGAGACCTTTCTGAGCCTGGCACCGCTCGCGTTCGACGCCTCCACCTTCGAGATTTGGGGAGCGCTGCTGAACGGCGGCCGGCTGGCGATCATGCCTGACCGGACGCCCTCGCTTGCGGCGATCGGCAGCGCCGTCGCCCGCCAGGGCGTCACTACGCTATGGCTCACCGCCGGGCTGTTCCACCTCATGGTGGACCAGCAGCTGGAAGCGCTGCGGCCGTTGCGGCAGCTTTTGGCCGGGGGTGACGCGCTGTCGCGGCCGCGTGTGGAGCGCGCGCTGCGCGAGTTGCCGGATTGCCGCCTGATCAACGGCTACGGCCCTACCGAGAACACCACCTTCAGCTGCTGCTGCACGCTGGATCCCGGCTGCCTCGGCGATGGCGGCGTGCCGATCGGCACGCCGATCGCCCGCACGGAAGCGCGCATCCTCGACGATGCCCGCGCCGTTGAAGTGGGCCCAGACGATGTTCGCCAGGTTCTTGGCGAAGTACGGGTTTTCCGGCGACGCCAGCCACTTGGCGAGCACTTCGCGGCGATCCTGGCCGGGCTCGATCTTGGCGACCGAGCCGCAGAGGAACTTTGGTATCGGATTTCGCCCGGTAATTGGATGTTTTACT
>CAXSEX010000096.1:1369-10206 GCA_964236415.1 uncultured Acetobacteraceae bacterium
AGGGCGGCCGGCCCCGACGCGCGTCGGGGCCGGCGTGTTCGTCCGCTACGCGAAGACGACGGCGATGTCGTTCGTCACGCTGCTGACGCCGGGGGCGTTCCAGGCGGCGGCCCCGGCCTCGCTCTGGGCTATCTCAACCGGCCCGACGAGACCGCGCGCAGCTTTGTGCGCCATCCCTTCGACCCCCGGCCTGGCGCGCGCCTTTACCGCACCGGCGACCTGGTCCGGCGCCGTCCGGACAAGCGGCTGGAGTTCGTCGGGCGTGCCGACCGTCAGGT
Source organism: uncultured Acetobacteraceae bacterium (assembly GCA_964236415.1). Lineage (GTDB taxonomy): Bacteria > Pseudomonadota > Alphaproteobacteria > Acetobacterales > Acetobacteraceae > CAHJXG01. Next base: position 1,648 of record CAXSEX010000096.1, read on the forward strand.
CAAGGTGAACGGGCAGCGCGTGGAGATGGAGGCGGTCGAGCTTGCGATCCGCCGGGCCCCGGGCGTCATGGACGCCGCCGTGGTCGCACGGACCGACGGGGCAAGGGGCGCGCGGCTCGATGCGTTTGTCGTCCTTCAGGAGGGCGCCGCCGCGGTCGCCGCGCTGCAAAACCGGCTGCGCGCGGCCTTGCCGGCAGCCATGCGGCCAGCCTCCGTGACCGCGCTCGACGCGCTGCCGTTGACCGCAAACGGAAAGGTCGACCGCGCGGCGCTGGCCGGCGCCGAGGCCCCGCCCGCTCCCATTCCCACTCAGGCCCGCCCCCGCGGGACCAACGAGACGGAGCGGGCGCTGGCCGAGATCTGGAGCGCCTGCCTAGGCCGCGCCGTCACCGACCTGAATGCCAACTTCTTCGACCTCGGCGGCACCTCGCTTGAGTTGCTGCGCGCGCAGGCGGAGATTAGCCGGCGCTTCAACGCTGAGATTTCGACGCTGGACATGTTTGAGTTCGCCACCATCGGCGCGTTGTCGCGCCGGCTCGGTGTCGTGGCTGCGCCCAGCCAGCCACCTGCGTCCCCACCCTCTGCGCCCACCGGCGCGTCGCGCGCTCTGGCTACTCGGCAGCGGCTGCGCGACGCCCGCCTGCAGCCTTCCCCATGAACGACGTCCCTGCCGCGCCGGAACTGCCTGGCGACGCCGTCGCGATCATCGGCATGGCCGGCCGGTTTCCCGGGGCGAACTCGGTGGAAGCGTTCTGGGCCAACCTGCTGGCGGGACGCGAGTCCATCAGCCGCTTCGATGAGGCGGAGCTGGAGGACGCCTTTCCGGACGCAACCCGGCGCGCGCCCAACTTCGTCCGCGCGCGGTCCGTCTTGGAGGGTGTCGACCAGTTCGACGCGGCCTTCTTCGGCATGCGGGCGCGCGACGCGGCGTTGACCGACCCGCAGCACCGGGTCTTCCTGGAATGCGCCTGGGAGGCGCTGGAGGACGCGGGCTACGACCCGGCGCGTTACGGCGGCGCGATCGGCGTGTTCGCCGGCTGCAGCATGAACAGCTATTTCATGAACAATGTTTGCGCCGACCGCGACGCGGTGGCCGCGTTCACCAGCGCGTATGGGGTGGGCGAGTACCCGACGCTGCTGGGCGCAAGCATGGACTTCCTGGCAACGCGGGTGGCCTACAAGCTCGACCTGCGCGGGCCGAGCATGACCCTGCAAACGGCCTGCTCCACGTCTCTGGTGGCGGTGGCGCAGGCCTGTCAAACGCTTCTGCTGTATCAAGCCGACATGATGCTGGCGGGCGGCGTGTCGATCACGCTGCCACAGCGCCGGGGCTACCTGCACGAGCAGGGCGGCATGGTCTCGCCCGACGGCCATTGCCGCACCTTTGACCACCAGGCGGCCGGCACGGTGTTCGGCAACGGGGCCGGCGTGGTGCTGCTCAAGCGCCTGGACGACGCAGTGGCAGACCGCGACCACGTTTATGCGGTGATACGCGGCTCGGCGGTCAACAACGACGGCGCGGCCAAGGTGGGGTTCACCGCGCCCAGCATCGACGGCCAGGCCGCCGTCCTGCGCGCCGCCCACGCAGCGGCCGGCGTGTCGCCGCAAACAATCGGCTTTGTCGAGTGCCACGGCACCGCGACGCCGCTCGGCGACCCCATCGAAGTCGCGGCCCTGGTCCGCGCTTTCGGGCCGGCGGAGGAAGGAGCTACCTGCCTGCTCGGCTCCGTGAAGCCGAACATCGGACACCTTGACGCGGCGGCAGGCATTGCCGGGCTGATCAAGGCGGCCCTGTGCCTAAGCCGCGAACGTATCCCGCGCACCCTGCATTTCACGAAACTCAACCCGCGCATCGACCTCCGCGGCAGCCCGTTTCGGATCGTGGAAGAAACAACGGCGTGGCCCCGGAACGCCTTCCCACGGCGCGCCGGGGTCAGCGCGCTCGGCGTCGGCGGCACCAACGTGCACGTGGTGCTGGAAGAAGCGGCGGAGCCGGACGTCGCAAGCCCGGCGGCGTCGCTTGAATGCCTGACGCTGTCGGCCCGCAGCGCCGCAGCCCTGGCCCGGCGTCGAACGAATCTGGCCCGGCACATCGACGCCCACCCGGAACTCAGCCTTCCCGACATCGCCCATACTTTGCAGGTGGGCCGGCAGGGCTTCGAGCATCGTTGGGCCGCCGTGTGCCGCGACCGCAACACCGCCGTGGCGGCGCTGCGCGACGGCAAGGACGCCGGCCGCACCGCCGCCGCGGTCCCGGTCGCCTTTATGTTCCCCGGCCAAGGATCGCAGCACGTCGGCATGGGCTGCGGCTTATACCGGGACCATCCAACGTTCCGCCGGCATTTTGACGTGTGCGCCGACCATCTGGCGCCTTTGCTCGGCGCCGACCTGCGCGAGCTGCTGTTCGCCCATCCAACCGAGGGAGCGGCTGAGCGGCTGCGCTCGACCGCCCTCGCCCAGCCGGCAATCTTCAGCGTCGGCTACGCGCTGGCGCGCAGCCTGATGGAGCACGGCGTGCAACCCGCGGCCATGCTCGGGCACAGCGTCGGCGAGTTTGTCGCGGCCAGCATCGCCGGCGTGTTCTCGCTGGAGGAGGCTTTGGCGATCGTTGCGATGCGCGGGCGGCTCATGGCCGGGCTGCCGGAGGGCGGCATGATGGCCGTGCGGCTCAGCGAACAGGAGCTGCGCCCGTTGCTCGGCGACGGCCTGTCGCTCGCGGCGGTGAACGGCCCGGCGCTTTGCGTGGCCGCTGGCCCTTGCGGCGTGCTGGCGGCGCTCGCAGCGGCGCTCTCGGAGCGCGGGATCGGGCACCGGGCGCTGCACACCTCGCACGCGTTCCACTCCGCGGCCATGGACCCCATCCTGGCGCCGCTGGCCGAGTTCATCCGCGGCGTGACCTTGCGTGCGCCCACCCTGCCTTACGTGTCCGGCGTCACCGGCGCTTGGATCACCGAAGCGCAAGCGACATCGGCCGAGTACTGGGCCCGGCATTGCCGCGAACCCGTGCGCTTTGCCGAGGGCGTCGCGACGCTGGCTGGGGATCTGAGGCCGATCCTGCTGGAGCTGGGACCCGGCCGGGCGCTCAGCGCCATGGCGCGGCAGGGCGCGGGCCGTCACCTCCCGTGGCCGCCGCTCGCGACGCTTGGCGAGGAGGTAGCGTCGCCCGAGGCGGCCGATGGAGCCGACCACCGCGCGTTCCTTGAGGCGCTTGGCACGCTGTGGACGGCCGGTGCCGACATCGATTGGACGGCCGGGCGCGGCGCGGGCGAGCGGCGCCGCGTGCCGTTGCCGACCTACCCGTTCCAGCGCAGCCGCCACTGGATCGAAGCGCCCCGGCCCTCCTCCCCACCCGCCGAACCGGCGCACAGCGATGCGAGCCTGACCACGATGCACCCCCTCCCGAGCGCACCCATCCTGCCCGAGCGCGAGCCGCTGCGCGCCGCGGCCGCCGCGTCCATTGCCGGGCTGCTGCGCGACTTGTCCGGCGAAGCGTTGCCGCCAGACGGCGCAGACACGGCCTTCCTTGAGCTTGGCTTCGACTCCTTGTTCCTGAGCCAGGTCGCGCAGCAGGTGCAGCGGCGGTTCGAGGTGAAGACGACCTTCCGCCAGCTTCTGGCCACGGAAACAACCGTGACGCGACTGGCCGCGCATGTCGCGTCGCACATGCCGCCGGCCGTGGCGGCGCAGCTGGTCCCGGCCGCAGCGGCCACGGCCGGCACGCCCCCGTCCCTGCCAACCGCCGAGGCCCCCGCCGGCAGCGCCGACGTTCCCGCAATCCAGGCCATCATGCGCGACCAGCTCGCCGCCATGTCGGGACTGCTCAGCCAGCAGCTCGCCGCGCTGCAATCGCTCGGCACCGCCCCGGCAAGCGCCGCGCCCACGGTGCCTGCGGCGGCCCCGACCCTGCGTCCAAGCCCGGCAAACGTGCCGGGGACGGGTGCGGTCCGGCTGGACGGGCTGCGGCCAAGCCGGGCGGTCCGCAGCCACGCGCTGGGGCCGGAGCAGCGGCGTCACGTGGCCGAACTGGTCGCGCGCTACACCGCGCGCACGCCAGGCTCGAAGCGCCTCACGCAGCAGCATCGCGCGGCCATGGCCGACCCGCGGGCTGCCGCCGGGGTCCGGGCCGAATGGAAGGAGATGGTTTATCCCATCAGCACGGTGCGGTCGGCCGGCGCGCTGCTTTGGGACGTGGATGGCAACGAGTACGTGGACCTGCTGAACGGTTTCGGCCAGACCGCCTTCGGCCATGCCCCGCGCTTTGTCACGGACGCGGTGGCGGCGCAGCTCGCCCAAGGGTTTGAGATCGGCCCGCAAACGCCGCTGGCGGGCGAGGTGGCCGAGCTGGTGCGCGAACTGACCGGCAACGAGCGGGTCGCGTTCTGCAACACCGGGTCCGAGGCCGTGATGGCGGCGATGCGCGTGGCTCGCGCGGTCACCGCCCGGGACCGCATCGTGCTGTTTTCGGGCGCCTACCATGGCCAGTTCGACGAGGTGCTGGTCAAAGCCGCGCCGCGTCGGGACGAGCCGGGGGCCGCCCCGATCGCGTCCGGCATCCCGCTGCAATCCATCGGCAGCGTCACGGTGCTGGAGTACGCCAGCGCAGAGGCGCTCAGCTGGATCCGGGCCAATATCCAGAACATCGCTGCCGTGGTCGTCGAGCCGGTGCAAAGCCGGCGGCCAGGGCTGCAACCGCGCGAATTCCTGGCCGCCTTGCGGGACATCACGCTTGAGGGCGGCGCGGCGCTGGTGTTCGACGAGGTCGTCACCGGGTTCCGCTCCCATCCCGGCGGGATGCAGGCGGTGTTCGGGATCCGCGCGGACCTCGCGACCTACGGCAAGGTGGTCGGCGGCGGGCTGCCGATCGGCATGCTTGCCGGAAAGCAGCGCTTCATGGACGCGCTGGACGGCGGCGACTGGCGTTATGGCGACGACAGCATGCCCGAAGCCGACGTGACGTTCTTTGCCGGCACCTTTGTGCGGCACCCCCTGGCGCTGGCCGCGGCGCGCGCCGTGCTGCTGCACATCAAGGCGGAGGGACCCGCGCTCCAGGAACGGCTGACCCGGCAAACGACGGAGCTGGTGGCGAGGCTGAACGACGTCCTGGCGAGCCGGGGCCTGGCCACCCGAATTGCAGGCTTCGCAAGCTTCTTCTACATCAACCTCGACGTCGAGGAGCCGAACGCCGGCCTGCTCTACTACCACCTGCGCCTGCGCGGCATCCACATCCAAGAGGGCTTCCCGTGCTTCCTGACGACGGCGCATGGGGAGGCGGAAATCGCGCGCGTCGTCGCGGCCTGGACGGCCAGCATCGACGCCATGCAGGCGGCCGGGTTCTTCAAGCGGCGGGACCAGGCTCTGCCCGCGCCGCAGCTGCCCGCGACGGAGCCTGCCCTGACGCCATCGCAGATGGAGGTCTGGCTGGCGGGACAGGTCAGCGACGCCGCGTCGTGCGCCTTCAACGAGTCGGTCAGCCTGCGGCTTGAAGGCGTCCTCGACGTTCCTGTCCTCGAAGCGGCGCTGGCCGACGTGGTCGCCCGGCACGACGCGCTGCGGCTGCGGTTCGCGCGCACGGGCGACCGGATGCAAGCGGCCCCGTCGGAGCCGCTGCCACTTGTTGCCATCCCGCTTGCCGACGAGGCCGCGCTCGACGCCTTTATCCAGCGCGACGCCGCGACGCCGTTCGACCTCGCCGCAGGCCCGGTGGTGCGGGCGGCGCTGGCGCGCTTGTCCGAGCACGTGCACGTCCTCCTGTTCACCGCGCACCACATCGTCTGCGACGGCTGGTCGATGAACGTCGTGATCGACGAGTTGTCGTCGTGCTACGCGGCCCGCCTCCGGGGCGCCGCGGCGGCGCTGCCGCCGGCTGAAAGCTTCTGTGCGTATGCCGCCCGGCGCGAGGCGGAACCGGCAATCGGGGACCCGGACCGCGCCTACTGGCTTGCGCGGTTCACCGGCCCGCTCCCGACCTTGCGGCTGCCCGGCGACCGTCCGCCCAGAACGGCCCGCAGCTTCGACGGCGCGACGGCGACCGCCTCCGTCGCGCCGGACCTGCTCGGGCGGCTGCGCTCAGCGGGCGCGCGGCAGGGATGCACCCTGTTCGTCACCCTGCTCGCGGCGTTCAGCACGCTGGTCGGGCGCCTCGCCGGGCAAAGCGACGTCGTGGTCGGCGTGCCAACCTCCGGGCAGTCGCTGCCGGACGGCGCGGACGTGGTCGGCCATTGCGTCAACATGCTGCCGGTCCGCGCGCGCTGGGACGACACGACAAGCGTGGCCGCGCTGCTGCGAGCGCTGAATGAGCGGGTGCTGGACGACCGTGAGCACGGCGGATGCTCGCTCGGGACCATCGTGCAGTGCGCCAATCCGGCGCGCGGCCTGGGCGGCACGGCGCTCGCGTCGGTGCAGTTCAACCTTGAGCGCCTCAGTCCCAGCCTGGCCCTGCCCGGCTTGACGGCCCGGGTCGCGCCGAACCCGAAACGCTTCGTGCAGTTCGAGCTTTTCCTCAACGCGATCGAGGCCGAAGACGGGTTGCGGCTCGATTGCGACTACAGCAGCGAACTATTCGACGAGGCAACGGTTCGGCGCTGGCTGGGCCATTACCAGCAGGTGCTCGAGGCGTTTGCCGCCGATCCTGCCGCCCTGGTCAACGGCATCGCCCTGTTGTCCGAGGGCGAGACGGCGTGCTGGCAGCAGGGCGCCGCCGTTCCCGTGGCCGAGACGGCTTCCGCAGCGACCGTCCACGCGCTCTTTGAACGCGAAGCGGCACGTCGGCCAAACGCGCCTGCCGTCCGATTCGGCGACGCCGTCACGAGCTACCGGACGCTTGAAATGCACGCGAACGGGTTGGCGCACTTCCTGCGCCGGCGCGTCGGCCCGGGCAAGCACCTGGTCGGTGTCGCGGTTGAGCGCTCCGCCGACCTCGCAACGGCGCTGCTGGCGACGCTCAAGGCCGGGTGCGCCTACGTGCCGCTCGACCCGCACTACCCGTTGGCGCGGCAGCTCGACATCCTACGCGACGCGGGCGTCGCGGCGGTGATCTGCGACGACAATTGGCCTGGGCGCGCAGCGGAACGGATGTGGGAGTTGATCGCCCTCGGCGCTGAAAGCATGGGCATCGCCGCCGAGCCGGCGACCGTTCCGGAGGGGGGCGCCGATGCCGGCGACCTCGCGTACGTCATCTACACGTCGGGCTCGACCGGCGCGCCGAAGGGGGTTGAGGTCACGCACGGCGCCGTCGTCAATTTCCTCCAGTCCATGAGGCGCGAACCCGGCTTGGCGGAGAACGACGTGCTTTGCGCGGTGACAACGGCCGCCTTCGACATCGCTGTGCTGGAGCTGTTTTTGCCGCTCTCGATTGGCGCGACCGTCGCCATCGCCGCCGTAGCGGAGATTTCCGACGGCACGGCCCTCAAGGCGCGCCTCCGCGCGTCCGGCGCCACGGCGATGCAGGCGACGCCTGCGACCTGGCGGCTGCTGCTGGAAGCCGGATGGGCGTCGCGCCCCGGGTTCAAGATGCTGTGCGGCGGCGAAAGGTGGCCGCGCGAGCTGGCGGACAAGCTGCTGGCCGGCGGCGGGTCGCTGTGGAACATGTTCGGCCCGACGGAAACCACCATCTGGTCCAGCGTCGCCCCCGTGCGCCCCGGCACGGCGCCGATCACCATCGGCGCCCCCATCGCCCACACCAGCTTGTACATCCTCGACGAGCACGATCAGCAGACGCCGATCGGCGTGCCCGGGCAGCTGCATATCGGCGGCGCGGGGCTGGCCCGCGGCTACCGCCATGACCCGGTGCGGACGGCGCAGAAATTCGTGCCCGACCCGTTCGCCCCGGGCGGCGGGCGAATGTTCCGGACGGGGGACGTGGCGCGGCGGCTTGAGAATGGCGAGGTCGCGGTGCTCGGCCGCCTCGACCTGCAGATCAAGCTCCGCGGCTTCCGGATCGAGATCGAGGAGATCGAGGCGGTGCTGGCCGAACGGGCCGGGCTGGCGGCAGCGGCCGTCGCCCTGCGCGACGATGGTTCGGATACGCCGCGGCTGGTCGCCTATTACGTCGAGCATCCCGGCTCGTCGCACAGCGCGGCGCAGCTTCGGGAAGCGCTGCGCCAGGTGTTGCCGGACCATATGATCCCAAGCCAGTGGGTGCCGTTGCCTGCCTTGCCCACCCTGCTGAATGGCAAGCTTGATCGCGCGGCCCTGCCGGACTGGAGCGGGCCGGCGCACCTCCAACGACGCGCGTCGCGCTCGCCAAGCACCTCGGCGGAGCGCACGCTTTGCGCCATATGGCAGGAGGTGCTGGGCGTTGCGGAGGTGGGGCCGGACGACGACATCTTCGACCTGGGCGTCGACTCGATCCAGTTGTTCCAGATCACCGCCCGGGCCAACCGCCAGAACCTGCCCGTCGCCGCCAAGCAGTTGGTCGAGCACCGTACGGTCGCGAGCCTGGCGGCTGCCTTGACCTCCGGCGCGCAGCCAACCGCGGCGTTGCCTTCCCTGCGGGACGCCGCCGCGCTGCGGCACCGGACGGCCAGCCCCGGCGCACCCGCACGGCCGATCCCCCACCTC
>CAXSEX010000096.1:10216-11987 GCA_964236415.1 uncultured Acetobacteraceae bacterium
ATCCCAGGTGCCCAACATGTCGAGCCATGTGATCCCCGGCGACATCCCGGAAACGGCTCCTGACCTTCAGACGGAACCGCTCACCGAGTTTCCTTGTTCCAGTGTCCAGGCGCGCTTCTGGCTGCTGGAGCAGATGGAGCCCGGCTCGGCTTTGAACGTCAGCGTCCGTTGGCAGCTCGATGGCGACATCGATAGGGACCGGGTCGAGGCGGCGTTCCAGGCTATCGCCACGCGCCACGAAATCCTGCGCACGACGTTCCACGCCGTGGACGGCGTGCCGGTGCAGCGCGTGCTGCCGCAGGTCCCGATTACCGTGACGGAGATCGACCTGTCAGCCGTGCCGCAGGCGGGGCGCGAGGCACAGGCGCTTGAGTTCGCGCAGCGGGAAGCCCGGCAACCGTTCGATCTTGCGGCTGCGCCCTTGCTGCGGGCGACATTGCTGCGGTTCACGCCGACGCGGGCGATCCTGCTGCTCACGGCGCATCACCTGGTCTGCGACGGCTGGTCGGTCGGCGTGATCGCGCGGGAGATGGGGCTGCGCTATGCGGCCCAGGCGGGATCACTTCCGGCGCTGCCGCTGCAATACGCCGACTACGCGCTCTGGGAAGCCGAGTTCCTGCGCGCCGGCGGGTTGGCAGTGGAGCAGGAGTATTGGCGCGCGCAGCTGGCTGGCATGGGGCGGTTCCAGGTGCGGCCAGATTACCCGCGTGAAGCCGCGCCCGTCAGGCGCGGCCACATCCAATCGACGCTGCTGCCCCGGTCGGTGACGGGGGATCTCCAGGATCTCGCGCGGCGTCACGCCGCCACGATGTTCGCAGCCACCCTTTCGGGCTTGTCCGTGCTGCTGCACCGCTACACCGCCGCGACCGAAATCGTGATCGGCACCCAGGTGGCCGGACGGGAGCACGTGGAGCTTGAGCACCTGGTCGGGCCGTTCATCAACACGCTGGCGCTGCGCATCGACCTGTCGGGCAACCCAACCTTTGCCGAACACCTCCAACAGGTGCGCGACACGGTGCAGGATGCGCTGGCGCATCAGCGCCTGCCCATCGACCATGTCGTCTCGATGCTGCGCCCGACGCGGGAAGCAGGCCGCGATCCCCTTTTCTCCGTGAACCTCATCTTGCAGCGGTCGTTCGTCGCCAGCGCCGCCTATGGCGGTTTGGTGCTCACGGACTTGCCTTCCGTCAGCGCGGGCGCGCTGTACGACCTCAACTTCTTCATGGTGGAGCGGGCGGACGGCTGGCGGTTGTCGTGCGAGTACGACACCGGCCTGTTTGCGGCGGCAACGGTTGAACGTTTGTTGGCCGCGCTCTGCCGGCTGCTGGCTGCGGTGGGCAGCGATTCCGGACGCGCCGTTTCCGACTACGACCTGATCGGCACCGCGGAACGCAAGAGCCTGCTGGACGCGGCCAGCCGCACGCCGCTGCCGCCGGCGCTGGCGGAGCAGCTTCCGGCGCCGGTCCGGCCCGATCCGCGCGTGTATGTGGTGGAGCCGGGTGGCCAATTGGCGATGCCGAACGCGACGGGCGAGCTGTGGACCGATGGCGTGGACGCCAGCGACCCGCATCTGCCGGTGCACGAGGTGCTGCGGTTCGTGGCCGACCCGTTCGATCCCGCGCCGAGGCGCCGATTGTACCGGACCAACGCCCTGGTGCGGCTTCGGCACGAAGGGCCGTTGGAGGTGCTTGCCGCCCCGCCGCCCCGTTTCGCCGCAAGCGCCCCGGCAAAACCAGCCGCACGCGCCTCCGCCCGCCTGGCCACCGAGGGC
>CAXSEX010000097.1:0-11874 GCA_964236415.1 uncultured Acetobacteraceae bacterium
GCCCCGACGCTCGCCGCCGGCTCCGCCACGCTGACCCGGCACCGCCCGATGCCGAGGTCAAGCGGCGCGTAGATTTCCGGGTAGTCGAACTCCATCAGCACGTCCGCGCCGCAGATACCGATGTGTGCTGCGCCGAACGCCACGAAGGTCGCGACATCGAAGGGGCGGACCCGCACGATGTCAAGCGCCGGGTTGTCGGTCGGGAAACGCAGGCGCCCGCTGTTCTCGTCGGCGTAGTCCGCGGCCGGGCGTATCCCGGCACGCTCCAGCACGGGCGCGCATTCCCCGAGGATGCGGCCCTTGGGCAGCGCCAGGATGATGGGAAGCTGGGCTTCCGGCGCGAGGGACGCGGCCGGAAAGGGGGCGGTCATGCGGACTCCTGGCCGTGGCGAGCGAATGCGGGCATCCGCCATCTAGCACCCGGCAGCCGTGGCCGGAACCCTCAGCCGGGGATGCGTTCTATGTCCGCGCCGCACGCCGCCAGCTTCTGCTCCAACGCTTCGTAGCCGCGGTCGAGGTGGTACACCCGGTTCACGGTCGTCTCCCCCCGCGCCGCCAGGCCCGCCAGCACCAGGGACACCGAGGCCCGCAAGTCCGTCGCCATCACCGGCGCGCCCGACAAGCGGCGCACGCCGCGCACGATGGCGCTGGCGCCGTGCACGTTGACGTTGGCGCCCATGCGGTTCAGCTCGGGCACGTGCATGAAGCGGTTCTCGAAGATCGTCTCCGTCACCATGGCCGCACCCTCCGCGACGGACATCAGGGCCATGAACTGCGCCTGCATGTCGGTCGGGAAGCCCGGATATGGCTCCGTCATCACGTCCGCCCCGCGCAGGCCGTCCCGTCGGCGGACCACGAGTTCATCGCCCTGCTCCGTCATCTCGACGCCTGCGCTCCGCAGCGCGTCGGCCACCGCGCCCAAATGGGCCAACTGGCCGCCCACGAGCCGGACCTCGCCGCCGGTGATGGCGGCGGCGCAGGCGTAGGTGCCGGTTTCGATCCGGTCGGCGACGATGGGGTGCGCGGCGCCGTGCAGCCGGGGCACGCCGTCCACCACCAGCGTGCCGGACCCGATGCCGGCGATCTGTGCGCCCATGGCAACCAGGCAGGCGGCGAGGTCGCCGATCTCCGGCTCGCGCGCCGCGTTGGCGATCTCCGTCCGGCCTTCCGCCAGGGTCGCAGCCATCAGGAGGTTCTCGGTGGCGCCCACGGAGGCGAAGGGCAGCACTATCGCTGCGCCGCGCAGCCCGCCCGGCGCGGAAGCGTGCACGTAGCCGTTTTCCAGCCGGATGACCGCGCCCATCTGCTCCAGCCCCTTGAGGTGCAGGTCAACCGGGCGGGTGCCGATGGCGCAGCCGCCGGGCAAGGACACCCGCGCTTCCCGCACCCGCGCGAGCAGGGGGCCGAGCACCAGGATGGAGGCGCGCATCTTGCGCACGATCTCGTAGGGCGCTTCCGTGTTGCTGATGGGTCCGCCGATCGACAGCGTGCGCCCGTCCGGCACGACGGCCACGCCGTGCTGCGCGATCAGCGCCGCCATGGTGGCGATGTCCGCAAGCCGCGGCACGTTGCCGAGCAGCAGGCGGTCGTCGGTCAGCATGCCGGCCGCCATCAGCGGCAGGGCCGCGTTCTTGGCGCCGCCGATGGGCAGCGCGCCGTGCAGCGGCCGGCCGCCGCGGATCAGGATACGGTCCATTCGGTCTCCTACAGCCGTGGCAGCGAAACGCCGCGCTGGCGCATGTACTTGCCGGCCTTGTCGGCATAGCTGACGTCGGGCGGGCTGGACCCTTGCAGGAACAGGAACTGGCAGATGCCCTCATGCGCGTGGATGCGGGCGGGGAGCGGCGTGGTGTTGCTGATCTCGATGGTGACCTGGCCCTCCCATTCCGGTTCCAGCGGCGTCACGTTCACGATGATGCCGCAGCGGGCATAGGTGCTCTTGCCCAGGCAGATCACCAGGATGTCGCGCGGGATGCGGAAGTACTCGACGGTGTGGGCCAGCACAAAGGAGTTCGGCGGGATGGTGCAGGTGGGGCCGGTGCGGCTCACGAAGCTGTCGGGGCTGAACGCCTTGGGATCGACCACGGCGCTATCGACGTTGGTGAACACCTTGAACTCGTCGGCAACCCGGGCGTCGTAGCCGTAGCTGGACAGGCCATAGCTGATCACGCCGTCCCGCCGCTGGGTTTCGACGAACGGGTCGATCATGGCGTGGTCCTGCGCCATGCGGCGTATCCAATGGTCGGGCATAACGGACATGGACACAGCTAACTTGATGGCTGGGAGTCGCGTCTAGCCTCCATCGGCGTCCGGCGGCGCTGGGCTGGGCGCCGGCGCGCTCGGCTCGGCCCGTGCGCGGGCCTGCTGCTTGCGCCGCCGCAGGTTCTCCCGCAGCGCGGCGGCCTCACGCTCCAGCCGGGCCTCGCGCGGGTCGGCGCGGGACGCGGGCGCCACGGTCGGCTTCGGCTCGTTCATGACCGGAGGAGAGGCCGGCCTTGCCGCAGCGTCAAGCGCCCAAGGGACCCGGGCGGTAGGCGTTGGGGAGCGCCGGGCCGCTGGCGGCCAGGAAACCGCCCGCGGCAAGCAGGGGCAGCGAACCCGGCTGGTGCAGCGGCGGCACCAACTCCGTCAATTGCGGAAGGTCATGCAGGGTGACGACCTTGCCCCGGGTGGAGAGCAGCTTGCGGGCGCGCAGGCGCCCGAGCACGCGGTTGACGTGGATGACGTGCAGACCCAGCGTGTCCGCCATCTCCTGCTGCGTCAGTTCGAGCACGAAGCTCGACTCGGAGGCTAATCCGCACTGCTGCAACCGGCGGTGCAAGGAGGTCAACAGCGCGGCGGTGCGCTCCTCAGCGTCGAACTGGCCGAGCCGGACCAGCCAATCCTCCGTCGTCGCTTTTTCGGCCAGGACGAGCTGATAAAGCTGCCGGCGGAACTCCGGCAAACGGTCGAACGCGCTCATCAGGTCGATGGATGACAAGGCGAAGTAGGTCAACGCCGTCGAGGTTTGCACCGAAGCCTGCGAAGGCTGCCCAAACAGCGTTTCCAACCCGAAAGCGTCGCCGGGCAGCAGGATGCTGAGGATTTGCCGGCGCCCGTCATGCAGCATGCGGTAGCGGTAGGCCCACCCCGAGACGACGACCCGGACGCGGATGCCGGCCTCGCCGGCGCGGGCCATCGAGGTGTTGCGCGGGGCGAACCGCTCTTCTACCGACAGCACGTCCGTTGACGGCCAACCCGGCGCTCCCATTCCGATACCCAACTCTTCAACTCCATGACCACGTCCGCCCGGGCCGGGGGGCGCCATGCGTCCTGGCACATCCCGCCAGAACGCCTACCCATGCCCAATCCGATGCAGGAACGTTCGATACCACGCGACTTGTCTAAACTTTTAGCAGAATACCGTTTGTTTATCAAAACGTATTCGTTCACGAAAAGGTGTCTAGTGCGTGAGGTCAGGGTGACAGGGGGTTTCCGGCCGCAAGCTTGAGGGGCTTGTCCGAAGTCGCCGGCTCGGCACTGGTGCCGTGTCGGCATGGGCCTGGGTTGCCCGTCGGATGGTTCAGGCCACCGGTTGGATTGCGGGCCAAATCCGGCCTCATGGGACCGCGTTGCGGGGCCGTTGTCCGCAGGGGCAGGAAACTCGGCTAGGCTGGTCGCTCAGGGGTTGCGTATGCGCGCCCGAACCCGTAGGAACGGACTGTCGCCAAGGGCGTCAACGCTGTTGTAGCTCAGTGGTAGAGCACTCCCTTGGTAAGGGAGAGGTCGAGAGTTCAATCCCCTCCAACAGCACCACCGCCCGCTCAGCCCGTCTTCGGCCGGTCCCCCAGCATCGCCGCCAAGGTCGGCTCGATTGCCTTGGCCATGCGCGCCTGGGCCTGCGCCGTGGGATGGAGGGGCGGGTCCGGCGGGTCGAGCAGGTCGTCATAGAACTGCGTCCGGTCAACCTGGCCGTCGCGCAGGAACAAAGCGGCCAGGTCCATGAAAACAACCCGGCCGGTTTCAGCCTCGTCCACGTCCGCCTCGTTGCCGGGCGCATAGCGCGACGCAAGTTCGCGGTTCACCGCTTGGCTGGTCTTCGTCACGTACTTGGACCGCACGCTCGGCAAAATGCCCAGCAACAGGACATGCGTGCCCGGCACGCGCCGATGCAGGGCATCGACCACCGCCACGATGCCGGCCACCGTCTGCGGCGCGTTCCAATGGACGCGGCCCAGGTTGTTGGCGCCAATCAGCACCACCGCCGCTTTGGGGCGAATGCCGTCCAACTCGCCGTTCTGCATGCGCCACAGCAGGTGCCCGGTGTTGTCGCCGCGGAAACCCAGGTTGACCGCGTGGCGGTCCCCGTAGAAATGCTGCCAAACCGGGGCGAAATCCTGCCAGTCCGGCGGCCCGCGCTTTTCCCAATCCTCCGTGATGCTGTCCCCCAGCCAAAGAAGGTCCACCCGCCCGCTGCGAAGCTCCGCCAGCTTCTCCCCGTGCCGGTTGCGCCACCATGCCGTGTCCAAGCGGGACAGCGGCACTGCCGCGACCGGGACGCGCTCGGCGCCACCCAGCAACGCCGCTGCCCCGGTGAGCGCCAGCCGCCGGGTCAGCATTGCGTGGGGCTTCGGCGCGGCGCGGCGCGGTGGGACGGGTCGGGATCGACGGACTGCGTCATGGCACGCTCCAGCTTGGCCGCGGCACTCGGCGCCGCGGGCGGCATTATGCGTTCGATGCCGGAAATATTCGAGTTCGATCTTGGCCCGCCGCGCGCCGGGCGCGAAGCCGGCTTGCTGCGGCGCGGCCGGAACGGCAGGCTGCCGGTTTGAGGGAGGCGAGAATGGCAAGCTTGTTCGACCTGTCCGGCCAGGTCGCGATCATCACCGGGTCCAGCAAGGGCATCGGCCGCGCCATCGCCGAGCGCATGGCCGAGCACGGCGCCCGGGTGGTCGTCAGCAGCCGCAAGGCGCAGGCCTGCGAGGCGGTGGCGGACGCCATACGCGGCCGGGGCGGGGAGGCCCTCGTCGTGCCCTGCAACATCGGCCGCAAGGAGGAGCTGCAGGCGCTGGTGGACCGCACGGCCGCCGAGTGGGGCCGCGTCGATGCGCTGGTCTGCAACGCGGCGGTCAACCCGTACTACGGGCCGTCGGCCGGCATCCCGGACGACGCCTGGGACCGCATCATGGGCAGCAACATCCGCAGCAACCATTGGCTGGCCAACATGGTGCTGCCGGGCATGGCGGAGCGCGGGGGCGGGTCGGTCACGGTGGTGTCCTCCATTGCCGGGCTGCGGGGATCGGCGACGCTCGGCGCGTACGGCGTGAGCAAGGCGGCGGACATGCAGCTGGTGCGCAACCTCGCGGTGGAGTGGGGCGTCCACGGCATCCGCGCCAACTGCATCGCGCCCGGCCTGGTCCGCACCGACTTTGCCCGGGCGCTGTGGGAGAACCCGGCCAACCTCAAGAAACGCACGCTCAGCACCCCGCTGGGCCGGATCGGCGAACCCGACGAGATCGCCGGCGCCGCGGTGTTCCTGGCCGCGCCCTCCGGCCGCTTCATGACGGGCCAGACGATCGTGATCGACGGCGGCGTGCTGGCCGGGTCGCCCGTGTTGGACGAGGGTTAGCCGCGGAACGGATGACGGCTCACAAGCTCCCAAGGGCCGCCCAGGTAGCGCCAAAGGTCCAGCCCCTCCGTTCGAACCGTGAACGGCGCGAAGGCGGCTTGCAGGTTGGCATGCAGCGCCCGCGCCGCCTCGGGCGGGGCCTTGTTCTGGATGGTGACGTGCGGGCGCCAGCCTTGGCGGTCCTGCGGGGTCAGCCACCCGTCCCATTCGCGCGCAAGGCCGGCGCGCAGGGCGGACAGCGCGGGCGACTCCAAGGCATAGGCCACGCCGCGGCCCAGGAAGCGCAAGCCGGGCACGGCCACGGGAAACGGCGGCACCGTGCAGCGGGCCGCGACGGCATCCGAAACCGCCCCGGCCTCCTCGCCCGGCAAGTGGTGGAACAAGGTGACGTGCGCCGGGATCAGGTTGCGTCCGGTCGGGAAATGCAGTTGACGCAGCCGCTCGAACCGCGCCTGGTCGTCCGGGTGCAGCGCCAGCGTCAGGATGAGCGGCGCGCCGGTCACGGGCGCCGCCGATGACGCGGGACCAATTGGCGGCACGTTGGCTCGACCTGACGCGCCGCGTGCTGCCGGGCATGGCGCAGGCTGAGGGCTGGCCGATCCGCCTCGACCATTGCTTCATGCGCGTCTGCCTGGACCATGCCATCGGCCAGCCCTGGCATCAACGGGTGCGCCGCCCGGCGATCCGCCACTTGGACGACGACGAGTTGCGGCGGGCGGTCGCGGTCGCCGAGCGCGTTGCCGCCGACCCGGCCGTGCTGCCGGGCCTCAACGCGCAAAGCCTCGCATGGCGGCGGGCGGGCCGGCACGGTTAGCGTTTGGCCTTGGCCCGGGCCGGTGGCGCCGTGCGGGGCGGCACGCTCGGCGGCGTCTTGGCGCTGGCGAGCAGGCCCGCGCAGGCGTTGTCCTCCCCGGTGCCAAGCTGGATGGTCGGGAGCAGGGCGGCCAACGGTGTCAGCAGGATGCCCAGCCCCACCGCGGCGCCCGCGCGTGCGCCGACCACGGCCAGGTCCGGCATGACGCTTGGCTTTGCGAACGTGCCGGTGACATCGACCGGCGCGTGCAGCGAGCCGACGCTGAAATGCTTGCTTTCGGTTTCCAGTACCAGCTTCAGCGACTCGTCCCGCAGGTTGATGCCGCCCTTGGCGCCGATCCGCGCTTCGTCGGTGTCCAGCAGCGCCGTGCGCGCGTCCACGATGCCCTGCTGCAGCACGAAGTCGGTGATCAGGCATCGCACCGTGGCGCGGCTCGGCACGCCAAGCGCCGACAGCACCGCACTGCCGAACTCCAGACCCGACAGATCGACCAGCAATGCGCTCACGTTGCCGCCCGCTCCCATATACAATTTCAATTCGCCGTTGCCGTGGGCCAGGATCTCGGCCAGCGACCGCCCGGTGCCGTCGATCACCGCACGTCCGCCGATCGACCCGGCCCCCTGGCCCGCGCCGGTGGCAGCCACCAGCTTGCCCACGTCCACCCGCTGGAAGTCCACGGTGGTCTTGGCGTGAACCCCCTGGCCCGCCTCCGCCAGCTTGATGTCCGACACGATCTGGCCGCGGCCGATGCCGAAGCTCAGCGGCGACAGGGACACCGCGCCGTCCACGATGTCGAGGTTGGCGCGCATGTTGTCGAGCGGCTGCGACCGGCCCTCGATCCGGCCGGCGTGGTATTTCAGGTGCACGTCGGCGACGTTCAGCTTCGGCAGGTTCACGGGATCGTTCGGCAACACCCGGCCGTTTGAGGACGCTGGCTTCTTAGTGCCCTTGCTGGCGTCGCCCGGGTCGGCGCCGATGAAGCCGCCGAGGTCCTTGAGATCGACCCGCTTCGATTGCAGGTCGGCGGTCAGCACCGGGCGCTGCGGCTTGGTGTCCACCTGCAGGTCGCCTTCCAAGTCGCTGCTGCCGACCTTGCCGTCCATGCCGGTGAACTTCACGGAGCCGTCCGCATAGTCCAGCGCGCCGGTGACCCGGTAGGGCGGCGTCTTCGGGATGGCGACCCCGGTGAGCGGCAGCAGCAGCGACATGTCCGGCCCGGACAGGTCAAGCTTCAGGTCGGCGCCGGCAAAGGCCAACGGGTCCTTGACCGTGCCGACCAGGGAAATCTTGGTCGGCCCGTTCGCCACCTGCAGGTTGATCGGGTAGGGCTGCGCCTCGTCCCGGAGGGACAGCAGCGCGCCGCCCGTGAAGGTCGCGTCGATGGGCGCCCTGGCGTAGGTGCCTTTGGCGGACGCGACGATCTGGCTGGGCTGCCCTTCGGTGTCCTTCGTGGCCACGTCCACGTTGAAGTCGGATTTCAGCTTGGCCAACACGACATGTGCGTGGCCGTCGTTGATGCGGAGGTTGCCGATCTTCGGGCTGGGACCCGTGCCGCCGCCCCCGCCGGCCAGCGTCCAGTTCGCCCGGCCGTCGTCCAACTGCTGCGCGTCCACCTGGGGGTGGTCCACGGCGATGTCGGGAATGACCACCGTGCGGGACCGGATGTAGGCCATGGCGTCGATATCGACGCCGAGCTTGTCCGCCGTCGCGAAGTTGCCGCCTCCGGGCCATCCGTCGGGGTTGGCGATGGTGACGCCATCAGCCTCGATATGCGGCACCCGGCCCAGCCGCACATGTAGGTGCGTCACCGTGACCGGGCGCCCCAGCGCCTTGGACGCCTGCGCGTTCACCAGGGGGATCAGCCAGTCCCAGCGGAACACCGCCAGGAACACCGCCAAGGCGAGCGCCAACCCTCCCAGCACGAACGGCCAACGACGGCGGCGCTTTGTTTCGCTCATGTCGCCTCCAACGACGGGCGGGCTGCCCGGTTTCCCTGGCCGGTTTTCCTGGCCGTTTTCCATGACCGTGGCTTGCCCGCGGCGCGACGGCCCGCCATCCTGCACTCAACCGGTCGCGATAGGGAGCACCCCGATGATCCATGAACTCCGTGTTTACCGCTGCCTGCCGGGCAAGCTGCCCAACCTGCTGGCGCGGTTCGAGGGCACGACCCTCGCGCTTTGGCAGCGCCACGGCATCCGGCCGGCCGGGTTCTGGACGACGCTGATCGGCCCGTCGAACCAGGAACTGACCTACCTGCTGGCCTGGGAAAGCCTGGCCGAGCGCGAAGCGAAATGGACCGCGTTCCAGTCCGACCCGGAATGGATCAGCAAGCGCGCGGAGTCCGAGCGGGACGGCCCCATCGTCGCCAACATCGAGTGCTCGCTGCTGCAGCCCACCGCGTTCTCCACCGTGAAGTAGCGGCCATGGCCGAACTCCAGGCGGCCATCGTCCCGGTGACGCCGTTCCAGCAGAACTGCACGCTGATCTGGGACAGCGGCAGCAAGCGGGCCTGGGTCATCGACCCCGGCGGCAACGTGCCGCGCATCCGGGAGGCGATCACGACCCTGGGCCTCGCGGTCGAGCGCATCCTGCTGACCCACGGCCACATCGACCACGCGGGCGGCGCCGCCGAGCTGCGGGACGCGCTGGGCGTGCCGCTGGACGGGCCGGACGAGCGCGACGCCTTCCTGCTGGACGGCCTGGCGGAGCAGGGCCGGGCTTACGGCATGGCGGACGCGCGCAACGTCCGCCCGGACCGCTGGCTGCGGGAGGGCGACTCGGTGACGCTGGGGAGCCACCGGTTCGACGTGCTGCACTGCCCCGGGCACACGCCGGGCCACCTCGTGTTCGTGGACAAGGCATCCCGTTTCGCGCTGGTGGGGGACGTGCTGTTCCGCGGCTCGGTCGGGCGGACCGACTTCCCTTATGGCGACGGGGCCGCGCTGCTGGAGTCGATCCGCGGCAAGCTGCTGCCGCTGGGCGACGACGTGTCGTTCATCTGCGGCCACGGCCCCGGCTCGACGATCGCCGTGGAGCGCCGGGCCAACCCGTTCGTGGCGGAGGTGCTGGGGTAGGGCTACGCGGCTATGCCTCCTCCGACGCCTACGGAGGACTGGACGGGGCGGATCGCTTCGGCCAAGCCAGCATTGCGGTCGTGGCCACGCGCAAAAGCTTCTCGCGCGGCGCGCCGTCGCGGGCCAGCGTGGACATGCCTTGGATCACCGCCACCACGTGCCCGGCCAGGGCGTCCGCATCGGTGTCGGCGGCCATCTCGCCAGCCTTGACGGCCTGGACGATCTTGCCGCTCAGGCGCGCCTCGATCCCGCGCCGGATGGCGGCCAGCTCGCCCTGAACGTCGGCGGCGGCGGCCGAGCAACTGATTGCCGAGCTGGCGAGCAGGCAGCCGGGCGGGGAGTCCCTGCCCGTGAAGTCGAGGGCAGCCGTCCGCAGCAGGCCCCAGGCGGCTTCCTCCGCCGTGGCGGCCCCTTCGATAATCGAGTCGGACGTGACCGGGCCGGATAGGTAACGGCCGACAGCCTCAAGGAACAACCGCTTCTTGTCGCCGAACGCCGCGTAGATGCTGGGGGCTGTCACCCCCATCGCGGCCGTCAAGTCGCTCAAGGAGGTCGCCTCGTAGCCGTGCCGCCAGAACAGCAGCATGGCCTGATGCAGCGCGGCCTCGCGGTCGAAGGACAAGGGCCGGCCCTTCTTGGCGCGTGGGACGTGCGCAGGTTCTTCCATATCAACCACTATGAAATCGTTGACGCCCTTCAACAAGGGGTGCTAGACATTTCATAGCAGTCGATAGGAAATAGCCGCCATGCCCCTCGCCGATTATCGCACCCTCGGCCGCTCCGGCCTGGTCGTCAGCCCGCTGGCCCTCGGCACGATGACGTTCGGCACCGCCCGCTGGGGTTCGGGCGAGGACGGCTCGCGCGCGGTGTTCAACGCCTACGTGGAGGGGGGCGGCAACTTCGTTGACACGGCGGACGTGTATTCGGGCGGGCGCAGCGAGGCCATGCTGGGCGGCTTCATCGCCGAGCGCGGCCTGCGCGACCAGATCGTCATTGCGACCAAGGCGGGGTTCGCGGCGGGCAAGGGGCCTCATGCCGGCGGCAACGGGGCCAGGCATCTCCATGCCGCGCTCGACGGCTCGCTCCGCCGGCTGCGGACCGACCATGTGGACCTGTTCTGGCTGCATGTGTGGGACTCGGTCACGCCGGCCGAGGAGGTGCTGGACACGATGACGGCACTCGTCCGCGCGGGCAAGACCCGGTACTGGGGCGTGTCGAACGCGCCGGCCTGGTATGCCGCCAAGCTGGCGACGCTTGCCGCCGCCCGCGGCGTGCCGGGGCCGATTGCGCTGCAGTACTTCTACTCGCTGGTGAACCGCGACATCGAGGACGAGCACGTGCCGCTGGCGGCGGAGTTCGGCATGGGCATCGTGCCCTGGAGTCCGCTCGCCTACGGGCTGCTGACCGGCAAGTACGACCGCGCCGCCGTTGAGGCGGCCGGCCCGAGGGCGGGCGGACTGCCGCGCGACGCGGCCACGGAGGGCGAGGCGCGCCCGGACGGCGACAAGCGGCTGGACGGGGCCAACCCGTTCGGCGACACGCTGTTCACCGAACGCAACTGGAACATCGTGGACGTGCTGCGCCGGGTGGCCGGGGAAGCCCGCGAAAGCCCGGCGCGCATCGCGCTGTCCTGGGTGGCCGGCCGGCCGGGGATCACGTCCACGCTGATGGGGGTCAGCCGGGCCGAGCAGGTGTCCGACAACGCCGCCGCGCTCGGGGTTGCGCTTTCGCCGGAGCATCGGGCGGCGCTCGACGCCGTGAGCGCCCCCGATCCCAGGATGCTCTACGGCCTGTTCACGCCGGCATTGCGGAAGCAGGTGGTGTTCGGCGGCAGTTCCGTCCGGGCCTGGCGGGACGGAGGCTTTTCCACGCCCTAACCAGGGTCGGCCGCCAGCTCGGCCGCGGCGATGCCCGCCAGGCCCGCCGCCTCATCGTTGTCAGAGGTGTCGCCCGACAGCCCGACCGCCCCCAGCAGCGCGCCGGCGGCGTCGCGGATCAGGATGCCGCCGGGCACCGGGACCAGGGCGCCGCCCACCACATGGGTGACGGCCGCGACGAAGTGCGTCTGCTCGGCCGCGCGCTTGGCGATGGCGCGCGACCCCATGCCGAGTGACAGCGCGCCGTGCGCCTTGCCGTGAGCGATCTCGGCGCGCTTCAGGCTGGTGCCGTCTTCGGCGGCCAGCGCCTTGGGAGCGCCGCGCGCATCCAGCACGGTGACGACCATCGGCTTCAGCGACAGGCGGCGGGCTTCGGCCAGGGCGGCGGCGACGATGGCTTGGGCTTGGGTCAAGGTCAGGTCAGGCATGGGATCTCCTTCGGTCAACGCGCCGTGTCCCATCCCCGGCGCCGCGCCGCAAGGCGTCACGGCATCCCCATGG
>CAXSEX010000098.1:0-11805 GCA_964236415.1 uncultured Acetobacteraceae bacterium
CTTAGCGCCGCAACACACGCACCTCGGCGTCCGACGGCTGCGCGTCCTTGCCGTCCACGTAGTGCCAATCGGTCATCGTGCCCTCGCTGCCCTTGAGCGCGGTGCGGCCGACAAAGGCGCCGAACGTGCTTTGGTGGTCGGCGGCGCGGTACATCGCCGGGCCGAAGGGCGAGTCGAACGGCAGGCCCTCGAAGGCTGCGATCAGCTTGTCGGTTTCCGTGCTCCCCGCCCGGGCGATCCCGGCGGCAATCGAGTGGATCAGCGTGTAGCCCACCACAGAACCCATGCGCGGCGCCTGCTTGAAGCGGTCCTGATAAGTGTTCTCGAAAGCGCGGGCGGCCGGCACCTGCCCGACGGGGTAGCCGGTGACGAGCCAGCCCTCCGGCGTCTCGTCGCCGAGCGGCAGCAGGTATTCCGGCTCCCCGGTCAGCACGGACACCACGTCCCGTCCCTCGAACAGCCCGCGCGTGTTGCCTTGGCGCACAAAGTTGGTGAGGTCGGGGCCGAACAGGACGTTGAAGAGGCCATCGGGCTTGGCGCCCGCCAGCGCCTGCACCGTGGCCCCGGCGTCGATCTTGCCGAGCGCCGGGAGCTGGTCGGCGACGAACTCCACGTCCGGGCGCCGCGCCTTGAGCAGCGTCTTGAACCATTTCACCGCCGACTGGCCGTACTCGTAGTTCGGCGCCACCGTCGCCCAGCGCGTCGCCTTGAGCTTCGCCGCCGCGGGCAGCATCATCGCGACCTGCATGTAGGTGGACGGGCGCAGCCGGAAGCAGGTCGGGGTGCCATGCTCCCAGACCAACACGTCGGTCAGCGGCTCGCCGGCCACATACAGCTTGCCGTTGCGCGCGGCGAAGTCGCTCAGCGCGAGGCCCACGTTGGACAGGAACCCGCCCGCGAGCAGGTCCACCTTCGCGTCCGTGAGCAGCTCCCCTGCAAGCTGCGTCGCGGTTTGCGGCTGCCCGGCGTCGTCCCGGCTCAGCACCTCGATCTTGCGCCCGGCCACGCCGCCGCGCGCGTTGATCTCGTCCACCGCCACCTGCCAGCCGTTGCGGTACGGCACGGTGAAGGCCGGGGCGGCGGTGTAGCTGTTGATCTCGCCGATGCGGATCGGCCCGCTGCCCTGGGCGCGCACGATTGCCGGCGCCGCCAGGCCCGCGGCGGCCGTCCCGAGCAAACCCCGTCGTGTCAGCATATACCGCCCACCCGTGGCGCAGAAGGTGAATGAGGTCATTTGTATGCATCCAATCGACCGGGTGCCGCCGCCGCTGTCAAGCAAATAGCTTGCCGTCTTGACCACGGCCGCCGGTTCTGGTCCGACTGGACGCCATGACCGATGTGAACCCGCTGCTCGCGCCCTGGACCACGCCCTTCGGGGTGCCGCCCTTCGACCGCATCCGGCCGGAGCACTTCGCGGAAGCGTTCGAGCACGCGATGCGCGAGCACCTGCACGAAATCGCCGCCATCGGCGCCGACCCGGCCGAGCCGAGCTTCGCCAACACGATCGAGGCCACCCAGCGCAGCGGCCGGCTGCTTGCCCGGATCGGCATGGCGTTCTCCAACCTGGTGGTCAGCTTGGGCGGCGACGCCTTGCAGGCAGCCGACACGGAGATGTCGCCCAAGCTCGCGCAGCACGGCACGCAGGTCTCGCTCGACCCGCAGCTCTTCGCCCGCGTGGACGCGCTGCACCGGCGCCGCGACGAACTCGGGCTGGCGGAGGACCAGCGGCGGCTCCTGGAGCGCGCGCACCTCGGCATGGTGCGCAGCGGCGCGGCGCTGGGGCCGGAGGAGCGGGCGCGGATGGCCGCCATCGCGGAACGCCTTGCGGTGCTGCACACCCAGTTCGGCCAGAACGTCCTGCACGACGAGAAGGCGTGGCACCTGCCGCTCGCGGAGGCGGACCTCGACGGCTTGCCGGGCTTCGTGCGGGAAACCGCGCGGCAGGCGGCGGCGGAGCGCGGGATGCCGGGCCATGTGGTCACGCTGTCCCGTTCGCTGATCGAGCCGTTCCTGACCTTCTCCGCCCGCCGCGACCTGCGCCAGGCAGCCTATGAGGCTTGGATCGCACGCGGCGCGCAGCCGGGTCCGCACGACAACCGGGCGCTGATCCCCGAGATCCTGGCGCTCCGCGCGGAACGGGCGCGGTTGCTCGGCTATCTGAGCTTCGCCGCATTCCGCCTCGCGGACAGCATGGCCGGCACGCCCGAGGCGGTCGAGGCGCTGCTGGCCGAAGTGTGGGAGCCGGCGAAGCGCAAGGCGGCGGCGGAACGCGACCGGCTGCTGGCCGTGGCGCGCGGCGAAGGGTTCAATAGCGGGCTGGCCCCTTGGGATTGGCGCTACTACGCGGAGAAGGTGCGCTGCGCCGACTACGCCATCGACGCGGGGGAGCTGAAACCGTTTTTCGTGCTGGAGAACATCGAGCAGGCGGCGTTCGACACCGCGGCGCGGCTGTTCGGCCTCAGCTTCACCCGGCGCCCGGAGGTGGCCCCCTACCATCCCGACGTGCGGGCCTATGAGGTGCGGGACGCCGCCGGGCACGTCGGCCTGTTCCTGGCGGACCCCTTCGCCCGGGCGGACAAGCGGTCCGGCGCGTGGATGAGCAGCTACCGCGACCAGGAAAGCCTCGACGGGGAGGTCGCCCCGGTCATCGTCAACAACAACAACTTCGCCCGCGCCGAGCCGACGCTGCTCAGCTTCGACGACGCGGAGACCTTGTTCCACGAGTTCGGCCACGCCTTGCACGGGCTGCTCAGCCGGGTGCGTTACCCCGCGCAGTCCGGCACGGCGGTGCGCCGCGACTTCGTGGAGTTCCCGTCGCAGGTGTACGAGCACTGGCTCTCGGTGCCCGGCACGCTGCGCCGTTATGCCCGGCACAGCGCAACGGGAGAGCCGATCCCGGACGCTTTGATCGCACGGCTGCTGGCGGCGCGCGGGTTCAACCAGGGGTTCGCCACGGTGGAGTACACCGCCTCCGCCCTGATCGACATGGCGCTGCACAGCCACCCAGACCCGCAATCTGTGGACATCGACGCCTTCGAGCGGGAGTTCATGGGGCGCATCGGCATGCCACCGGAAATCGGCATCCGGCACCGCCCGGCGCACTTCCAGCACCTGTTCGCCGGCGGCGGCTACGCGGCGGGCTACTACTCCTATCTTTGGTCGGAGGTGCTGGAGGCGGACGGGTTCCAGGCGTTCGAGGACGCGGGCGACCCGTTCGACCCCGCATTGGCCGGGCGGCTCCGCACGCTGCTGGGCGCGGGCGACACGCAGGACCCGATGCAGCTCTATGTCGCCTTCCGCGGGAGGGCGCCCAGCACGGCGGCCCTGCTGCGGAGCCGGGATTTGACGGCGTGAGATTGTCCTTGAAGGCCGCCGCAGCCCGGGTTTAGACGTAGCCGCACTCCTGGATTTTAGGCGGGGTCGGTGGCCTGTCCGAAGGCCGGGCAGGCCACGGGTGGGGCGATCCAGTTCGTTTTGCCGTGGCAACCCCGGTCCTCTGGTTCAGGACGGGACCGGCACGCTCCGTTATCTTGCCCAGACGCATCCGGAATGGAACCCTGGCAATGCCGCCAAACACGCACGACGTAGCAAGCGGCCCTTCCAAACGGCATCCGGCACGCAAGGGGCCTTCCCGGCTCTCACCGGCGACATCGCGTTCTGAAAGTCATCCCATGCTTCCCTTGCCCAATGATCCGCCTTTCCGCTCCGTACGCTTCGAGCTGCTGGCCGACGCCGAACCCGGCCTGGCCGTTCGTGCGCTGGCGCCCTTCGCCCGGCGCAACCTGATCCCCGATGTGGTGCGCATGCAGCGCCGGGGCGCGGCCATGCTGATTGAGATCAGGGCGGATGCCATGCCGTCGGAAATGCTGCATCTGGTCGAGGGCAACCTGCGGCAGATCGTGGGTGTGCAGCGCCTTGTCGTGGTGCTGTGCGCCGAGCAGCGGAAAGCGGGGTAGGAGGCCGACGCGCCTGACGTGCGGCGCGCCGTCCGCGCCAGGCAGGATGCGACGCCCAACCCGGCGGCGCGTTGCAACGTTCGGTAGATGGTGGGCCGAGGAGGATTCGAACCGCCGACCTCGCGCTTATCAAGCGCGTGCTCTGAAGCCCGCTGAGCTATCAGCCCAGCATTTTGTAGCTCATATGCAACGAACGATCAACCCTAAATCGTAATAAAACCGCCACGTTGACCGGGTTGCCCTGCACTCGGTCCCTGGCGGGACGACCGCCGCGGCCGGCACCGTCGCCAGCGCGCAACACTTGCCGTCCGGCAGGGCCACCAAGAAGCCTGCCGTCTCGACGGGTCGAAGGAGTGGCGGTAAACGTATTGGCTACACATCTCCCGGGTCAGCGCCGGAACGCGGGTCGCGGCGCTGCCGCGCCTGGTCCGTCCACAGTGCCCGCCGTGCGCGCAGCCGGGCACTTGCCCGCGTTCAGGAGGCTACCATGCGCCGCATCTCAGCCATTTTGCCTAACGGCCCCATCGTTGCCTGCGCCCATGCCGCGGCATCACGCCCAAGGGGCACGATGAAAGGGCTGGCCGTTGCCATCCTGCTCGCATCCGCCACCGGCGTCGGCGCACAAGCGCCGCGCAACGGCCCCGAGTGGGGCGGCAAGGACCATCAGCCGACAGAGGCGCAGGTGCTCCGGCGCGAACACCGGGCCGGCGTGCAGCTGCCCAAGGCCGAGCGGCACCAGGACAAGCGGACGGTGCACCGGCTCGACCGGCAGTTCCTGCGCGAGGAGGGCCTTGACGCGCCCCGCAGCCCCGCCCCGCGTTAGCAGCTCCTTCCCTGCCGCGTCCGATCCGTTCGGGCCGAGGGGATTATACCTGGGCATCGCCGCGTAGCACGGAAACGCAACGACCGCCCACCCAGGCGCGTATGCCGCCATCGGCGTCCCGCTCCGCGCCAGCCTGCATCTGGCTGGGACGGCCCATCTCGACGCCTTGCCGGATGTCGAGCGCCAGGGTGTCGCCCCCATCCCCATGCAGCAGCAAGGCTGCCAGCGCCGCGCCGGCGCTGCCGGTCGCCGGGTCCTCGTTGATCCCATAAAGCGGCGCAAACGACCGGGCGCGCACGACGTTGGCGTCGCGGGCGTAAAGATACAACAGGAGATGCCCGGCGTAGCCCGGCCAGCGCGCAGCGGTGGCGCGAAACGCGGCGGCGTCCGGCGCGGCGCGTCCCAGAGCCTCCGGCGGCACGGCCGCGAACACCGCCGCCGTGCCCACGGACGCGATGGCCGCGGCAGCGATGTCCCCGGGCGCCAACCCGGCGCAGGCCGCGAGGTCACCGGGCGTGGGCGCATCGGCCAGGCTCAAGGGTTGCGGCGCGGAAACGCGGCAGCCCGCCACCTGCCCGTCCCTGCGCTCCACCGCAACCTCGACCAAGCCGGCCTCTTCCTCGAACCGCAGCACCCCGTCCCGGTCCCGGCCCAGGCCGGCCAGAACCCAGGCGGTGCCCACGTTCGGGTGCCCGGCAAACGGCACCTCCGCCTGCGGCGTGAAGATGCGCACCCGCGCCGTGTGGGAGGGCGCGTCGGGCGGCAAGACGAAGGCGGTCTCGCTGAGGTTGAACTCGCGGGCCAGCGCCTGCATGGTCCTGGCATCCAGCCCGGCTGCATCCGGGAACACCGCCAGCGGGTTGCCGCCGAAACGCTGCCCGGTGAACACGTCGAGCGTCACGAAGGGATAAGCGGTCATCCAACCTCCACCACTCAGCCTGGCCGGGCCAAAGCCTCCGCCCACGCAGGCGGTCTCGTCAAGGAGCGCAAGGTGCCGCAGCAGCTCGTCATCGGTTTGATAGGCGGCATGAGCTGGGAAAGCTCGGCCGAGTACTACCGCATCATCAACCAAACCGTTCGGCACAGGCTGGGCGGCGTGCGCTCGGCGCGCTGCCTGATGTGGTCGTTCGACTTCGGCGAGATCGAGGCGCTGCAGCACGCCGGCCAATGGGAGGACGCGGCGGCGCTGCTGGCCGACGCGGCCCGGCGGCTGGAGCGTGGAGGCGCCGACTTCCTCCTGATCTGCACCAACACCATGCACCGCATGGCTGAGGAGGTGCAGGCGGCGGTGCGCATCCCGCTGCTGCACATCGCCGACCCCACGGCGGCGCGGGTCAAGGCCGGAGGGATCAGGCGCGTCGGCCTGCTCGGCACCGCGTTCACCATGGAGCAGGACTTCTACAAGGGACGGCTGCGCCGCAGCGGCCTTGAGGTGATCGTGCCCGACGCCGAAGACCGTGCGGCGGTGCATCGGGTGATCTATGACGAGCTGGTGCAGGGCCGGGTCGAGCCGGCCTCGCGCGACGCCTACCGGGCGGTGATCGCGCGCCTCGTCGGGCACGGCGCCGAGGCGGTGATCCTGGGCTGCACCGAGATCATGCTGCTGATCGGGCCAGGCGACAGCCTGGTGCCGGTCTTCGACACGACCCGCATCCATGCGGAGGCCGCGGTCGAGCGCGCGCTGTCAGGCCATCGCCACGCCGGGTAGGCTGGGGGCACGGCCCGCCGCGGCGGATTGGTCCGCAAAGGCGGCGGTGCCGTGGTATGGGGCCGCAAGCGGTTCTAGGATGGAGGTTCCTTGGCGACGATCGTAACCGGGGCGGCGGGGTTCATCGGCTATCATGTCTGCCGCGCGCTGCTGGCCCGGGGCGAAGCGGTCGTGGGCATCGACAACCTGACAGACTACTACGACGTGCGATTGAAGGAAGCGCGGCTGGCGCGGTTGGCGCCGCAAAAAGCCTTCCGCTTCGAGCGCATCGATATCGCTGAGAAGGCCGCGATGCTCGCATTGTTCGACCGGGAGCAGCAGGCCACCCGGGTGGTGCACCTGGCGGCGCAGGCCGGGGTCCGCCATTCCCTGGTTGACCCTTACGCCTACGTCGCGTCGAACGTGATGGGCCACGTCACCGTGCTGGAGGCGGCGCGGCGGCTCCCCCGGCTTGAGCACCTGGTTTATGCCAGTTCGTCCTCCGTTTACGGCGGCAACGCCAAGCTGCCGTTTGCCGAAAGCGACCCGGTCGATACGCCCGTGTCGCTCTACGCGGCGACCAAGCGGTCTGACGAGCTGGTCAGCCACGCCTACGGGCACCTCTACGGCCTGCCGCAGACCGGGCTGCGGTTCTTCACGGTGTATGGGCCGTGGGGCCGTCCCGACATGGCGTATTTCAAGTTCGCCGAGGCGATCCGCCGGGGGGAGCCGATCACCGTCTATGACAACGGGGCGCTGCGGCGGGACTTCACCTACATCGACGACATCGTGGCCGGCACCGTGGCGTGCCTCGACCGCGTGCCCGCGGCGGGCGAAGCGCCCAAGCTGTTCAACATCGGCAACAACCGCGGGGAGCCGGTGTCCGAGCTGGTGCGGTTGCTGGAGCAAAGCCTCGGCCGCCCCGCGATCTTGCGATCGGAACCTCGCCCCGCCGTCGATGTCGCCGAGACCTGCGCCGACCTTTCGGCCATCGGGCAGCATGTGGGCTACCGGCCGGCGGTGCCGCTCGCGCTGGGGGTGCCGCGCTTCGTGGACTGGTTCGTGAAGTTTCGCTTGAGGTGAACGGAGTCGCCGTGGAAGCACGCCGGGATGGCCCGGTATTTCCACGGAGATGTCACGATGGTTCGAATGCGGTTGCTCCTGGCGCTCCTGCTGGCGCCGGCCGCGGCCGCGGCGCACGGGCCGCCCCCGCATCCCGGCGCGCTGAGCGCCGCAGACCTGGAGGCCGGCATTGCCCAAGCCATCGAGGGAGGTGCGGCCAAGGCGCTGGCGGCGCTTGAGAACGGCGTCATCGACGTGCGGCGCCTCGGCGCAGCGTGCGACGGCGTCGATACGGGTGCGGACACGCCGGCATTCCGGTCGGCGCTGGCCCGGGCGGCCCTGCGGCTTTATGGCGCGACGATCCGCGTGCCCGCCGGGCGCTGCCTGCTGTCGGAGGGCTTAACCGCGGCGCTCGCCCACAACCAGGCGCTGAGCATCGAGGGCGCGGGCGCCGACGTGTCCGAGCTGGTGTTCACCGCGGACGCCGACGGCGTGGCCGTCACCCTGTCCTCGGCCAACGCCTGGCTGCGCAGCGGCACGGCGAACCTGTCCGGCGCCCTGTTCCATATGGCCGGGCTGTCGCTGGTGCGGGGACTGGCGACGGAGGGGCGCAACGCCGTCACCGTCGCCAGCACCGCGGCGGTCAACCCGGGGGCACGCCAAGTGCAGCTTGAGAACATCGTGGTGCGCGGCGATGGAACCGGCGGCAACTTCCAGAACGGCATCGTGCTGAGCAAGATCAGCATGGCCCTGGTTGACAACTTCTACTTCCATGCAGCCTACAAGGCGGGCAGCACGGGGACTGGGATCGTCATGTCCTCGGCTGCCGGGTTCAACGGCGGCGGCCTCAACGTCACGCGGACGGAGATCGAGTATGCGCAGACGTGCTACCGGCTGGGCGAGTACTTGCAAGGCATCACGATCATCGACAGCTCTTGCGTCGGCGCGCAAGATGGCATCGTGGCAAGCAGCGCCAGCCTGTCCAACGACCTGATCGCGTCCACGACCTCCCATTGGGACGTGCGGCATTCGGTCGTGACGGCGAACGGATGGAACTCGATCACCTTCGTCAACAACTACCTCCTGGCGAACGACGCGGCGGCCTCGAACGACTTCATCGCTTTCGACCTCACCAACGGCGCCCGGCACCACTTCACCGGCAACCACATCCTGGGCCGGGGCGACTCGACCGGCATGCGGTTCCTGCGGATCAGCAACACGACGGCGTTTGACAGCCAGATGTCGGCCGACATCGTGGGCAACGCGGCTGACGGCATGACGGGCGGCTTCGTGACGATTGCCGGGCAGACCGCGAACGCGATGGTGATCGGCAACTTCTGCAACACCTGCGGCCCGCTTGGCAGCGATGCCCGCGGCCTGAGCCGGTTCGCCTCCAACTCGATCAACGGCGAAATGATGCTGGCCGGGACGACCCCGGCCAATGGCGCGGTCATGCGGCCCGGGACGGGTGCTGCGAATGGGCGCTACTTCTTCGGAGCATTCGGCATCGATGGGTCGGATGGCTCGACGACCATCGGGCGACCGGACGCGGCCGGCACGCCGCACATTGACTTCCACACTTCCGGCAACCCGGGCCGCGCTTATGACAGCCGGATCATCGGCTTCGGCGGAGCCGGACGGCAGGACGGCAGCGGCAGCCTCGCCGTGATCGCGCGGACGACCGAGGTGTACGGCCAGCTCAGCCTGGCGAACTGCCCGAGCAGCCCGGCTGGACTGCGCAGCGGCGCGCTCTGGTGCAGCGGCACGGTCGTCAACCGGGTGCCGTGAGCGGCGACATCTCAGTCTGAAGCGCGGCTCCTGCCCCTTCTCGGACATCGACCCGGGAGTGGGTGAAGCGGTGGATTGCCAAAACGGAGACGTGCCGGGGTTCCTCCTCCCGCGTTGCCGAGAAAAGCCATCGAACGGCCGCCCGATCACCCTCTTCCAGCGTATCAAGTGCTTCTACTTTGGCGCCGGCGGGAAACGTGTCAGTGATTTCAGATAACGATAAGTTTATTGTCCCTTGTGATCCACGCTCCCGCCGCGGACACCAACTTGGCCCCGCGCCGGGCCGGTCCTCAATCGACCAGCGGAAAATCCGTCATGGCCGCCGGGGGAACGCCGAGGCGGTCCAGCAGCAGCAGAAACGCGCATACCGCGACCAGGATCGCCACCATGAGCAGAACGCCCTCTGCTTCTTCACGCAACCGGCGGCCCGGCCACCGCCGCAGCGCGGGCCGCTGCATCGACGTGGCCGGTTTCATGGCCTCGGCGACCTGCCGAAACCTGCCGAGGCCGCGGGCATTCGGGACAGGGCTTGAACGGTTCAGCATGGCGCGATTACCAGCGCCGTGCAGGCCAGGTGCCTGCTCGCTTCGTTGAAGGCCGTCGCCATCACGAGGGCCGTCACGCTGGCGGCCAGCAGGACGGCCTGCAGCCGCAGAAGGGCGCGGTCCTGCGCCTCCGCCTCCTCGTCCGACATCTCCGACGGCTTCCAATTCGAGATGTGCATTGCGCGCCCCTGCTGATGGCCGAACCCCGGCCTCGGCGGCAGCTATGCGCGCCCCAGCCCGGTGCGGCTGTGACCTGGGTCACCCATCTGCCCACGCCGTGGAACCGCATCAGGCGGGCACGGAACTTTTCGAATCGAGGCCGCACAGGATGCGCTTCTGGGTTCACCTACGACTCTTTTCGATCTAACCTGTTTGCGCTGTCGATCGCGACCGAGAGCCAACCCAGAGATTCCGGACGTACTGTGCATTGCGCGTGGGCTGACATTCAAAAGTACAATGCTACGCACCGCTGCGGCATGGCCACGCTGTGGCCTCGTGCGGCGGCGCAGGCCGGGGAATGGCCGGCGGCGAAGCAGGCGCTGCCGGCCATGGCCGCCGCGTGATGGCGGCGCTGTCCCGAGCGACCAAGCGCGACGTGCTGGCGGCCACGCCGCTGTTCGCCGTTCTGGGACGCGAGGAGCTGATGGCCCTGGCCGACCTTGCGGGGGAGCGGCGGGTGGCGCGGGACACCGTGGTGATGCACCGCGGCGACCCGGATTGCTCCCTGCTGGTCCTGGTGCTCGGCCGCCTCCGCGCGGGCGCCGTGTCCATCGAGGGGCGGGAGGTCACGCTCGACCTGATGGAGCCGGGCGAGGTGCTGGGCGAGATCGCCCTGCTCGACGGGCGGCCGCGCAGCCTGAACGTGGTGGCCATGGCGGACAGCCTGCTGCTTTCCGTCGAGCGGCGCGATTTCCTGCCGTTCCTGCGTGCCCGGCCGGAGCTGATGCTGCGGTTCATGGAACTGCTCTGCGAACGCCTGCGCCGGAACAGCACCGCCTACGAGGACCTCGCCCTGGCGCCGCTCGCCGCCCGCCTGGCCCGGCTCCTGCTGACGCTGGCCGAGGAGCACGGCGCCCCCACGCCCGACGGGGTGCAGATCCGCCTGGCGCTGTCGCAGCGCGACATGGCCGCCCAGGTCGCCGCCACGCGGGAACGGGTGAACAAGCAGCTCCGCCAATGGCACGAGGCCGGGGTGCTGGGCGGCCTGGACGGCCGCCTCGTGCTGCGCCAGCCGGCGGCGCTGCGCGCACTGCTGGCATAGACTGCGGCCCGCCGTGTCTGGCATGCTCGGGCGATGCCGGACTTTCCCAACTTGCTGGCCTTCGTGCTGGCCGTCGTCGCGCTGCTGCTGATCCCGGGGCCGAACGTCGCGCTGATCGTGGCGAACTCGGTCGCCTACGGCCGGCGCTACGGGCTGCTCACGGTGGCGGGTACCAGCACGGCCATGGTGGTGCAGTTGGGTTTGACCGGGTTCGGCATGGCAGGGGTGCTGGGGAGCCTCGGGCACGGCTTCGCTTGGGTGCGCTGGATCGGCGCCGCCTACCTGGTTTGGCTCGGCATCCAGCAATGGCGCGCGGCGCCCATCGACCTCACGCGGACGACGCCGCAGCCGCGGTCCGCGCGGGCGATCTTCGGGCGCGCCCTGCTGGTGTCGTTGACCAACCCCAAGACGCTGCTGTTCTACGGCGCGTTCTTCCCCCAGTTCGTCACCCCGGGACCGGACACGGCGGCGCAGGTAGCGGTGCTGTCGGCGGTGTTCCTGGCGCTGGCGGTCGGCTTCGACAGCCTATGGGCGGTTGCCGCCGCGTGGGCGCGCGGCGCGTTGGCGATGCGGGGACGCTTGCGCAACCGGCTGTCCGGCGGCGTGCTGGTGGGCGCCGGGGTGGGACTGGCGCTCGCCCGGCCAAAATAGTGTCTGGGCCGGCGGGCGCCCCAGCCCGGCAG
>CAXSEX010000099.1:0-11791 GCA_964236415.1 uncultured Acetobacteraceae bacterium
CGGCCACGCAGATCTTAGCCACCCCCCTGCGCTTCGACACCGACTCGAACCCGCAGCCCTATCTGGCCAAAAGCTGGGCCGTCGCCCCCGACGCGCTCAGCGTGACGCTCAACCTGGTCGAAGGCGCGGTGTTCCATGACGGCCATCCCGTCACTTCCGAGGACATCGCTTTCACGATCGGCGTCATCAAGGCCCGCCACCCCTTCACCACCATGCTGGCCCCGGTGGAGACGGTCGAGACGCCGGACCCGCACACGGCGGTGATCCGCCTCAGGCACCCGCACCCGGCCCTGCTGCTCGCCATGTCCCCGGCGCTGATGCCGATCCTGCCGAAGCACATCTACGGCGACGGCCAGGACATCATGACCCACCCGGCCAACCTGAAGCCGGTCGGCTGCGGCCCGTTCCGCCTCGTCGAGTACGCCCGTGGGCAGTACATCCGGCTGGAACGGTTCGACAGGTTCTTCGCGCCGAAGCCGCCTGCCCTCGATGCCGTCGTCATCCGCATCATCACCGACCCCACGGTCATGGTGCTGGCGCTGGAGCGGGGCGAGGTCCACATGGCGCCGCTGCTGGCCGGCGTGCGCAACATCGACCGGGCGCAGAAGATCGCAAGCATGACCGTGACGCCGCAGGGCTACGCCGGGATCGGCCCGATCACCTGGCTCGCCTTCAACTGCATGCGGAAGCCGCTCGACGACGCGCGGGTGCGCCAGGCCATCGCCTTTGCCGTGGACCGCAAGCAGGTGACGCGCGTCCTGATGTCCGGCAAGGCGGCGGAGGCGACGACGCCCATCGTGCCGACCTCGCCCTTCTACAACAAGGACGTGCAGCCCTACGCGCCCGACCTGAACCGCGCCAACGCGCTGCTGGACGAGGCCGGGCACCCGCGCGGCGCCGACGGCACCCGCTTCCCGCTGGTGATCGACTACGACCCCGGCGACCCCGAGCAGGGCCGCAACATCGCCGAGTTCCTGCGCCCGGCGCTGCGCAAGATCGGCATCGCCGCCGAGGTGCGGGCGGTGCCGGATTTCCCGACCTGGGCGGAGCGCGTTGCCAACTACGACTACGACATGACGGTGGACAGCGTGTTCAACTGGGGCGACCCGGTGATCGGCGTGGCCCGCACCTACCTCAGCGGCAACATCCGCAAGGGCGTGGTCTGGGCCAACATGCAGGGCTACCGCAACGCCCGGGTGGACGAGCTGCTGGACGCCGCCGCCGCCGAGCCGGACCCCGCCCAGCGCCACAAGCTCTATGCCGAGTTCCAGCGCATCGTGGTGGACGAGGCGCCCATCCACTTCCTGAACGTCGTCCCCTACTACACCGCGGCCCACAAGGGCCTGGCGGACCTGCCGCTGTCGATCTGGGGCGCGATGTCGCCGCTGCACGAGCTGCGCTGGGCGACCCCGCCGGCGTGAGGCTGGTTGCTGGCCTCGGGCTGCGCGTGCTGAACGCGGCCCTGCTGCTGCTGGCGGTGGTGGTGCTGAACTTCCTGCTGGTCCACCTGGCGCCGGGCGACCCGGCACTGGTGATCGCCGGCGAGATGGGCGGCGCCTCGCCGGAGGTGCTTGCCAGCATCCGCGCCGCCTACGGGCTGGACCTGCCCATCCCGGTGCAGCTTGGGCGCTACGTGCTCCGGGCGGCCAGCGGCGACCTCGGCTACTCCTTCTACTTCAACCAGCCGGTCGCCCAACTGATCCTGCAGCGCCTGCCGGCCACCACGCTGCTGATGGCGACGGCGCTGCTGTTCGCGTCGGTGGCCGGCACCGGGCTGGGCATCGCCGCCGCCCGGCGCCCGCGGGGGGCGACCAACGCCGCCGTCACCCTGCTCGCGGTGGCCGGCTACGCGATGCCGGTGTTCTGGAGCGGCCTGCTGCTGCTCCTGCTGTTCGCCTCCGTGCTGCCCTGGTTCCCGAGCGGCGGCATGTCGGACGTGGGCCAGCCTCTGGGCGGCGCGGCCTACGCGCTGTCCGTGCTGCACCACCTGGTGCTGCCGGCCTTCACCCTGGGCGTGGTATACATGGCGCAGTACAGCCGGCAGGCGCGGGCCGCCATGCAGGACGTGCTGCGGGCCGACTACATCCGCACCGCGCGGGCCAAGGGGATGACGGAGGGCACGGTGGTGTTCAAGCACGCGCTGCGCAACGCGGTCAGCCCCGTGGTGACGCTGCTCGGCCTGCAGTTCTCCGAAGTGCTGGGCGGCGCCGTGCTGGTCGAGACGGTGTTCGGCTGGCCCGGCATGGGGCGCCTGGTGTTCGACTCCATCCTGCGCCGGGACTACCCGACCCTGCTGGGCGTGCTCGTCGTGTCGGCGCTGCTGGTCATGGCGGCCAACATCCTGACCGACCTGGCGCACCGCTGGCTCGACCCGCGCATCGCGGCGGACGGGCGGTGACGGCCTCGCCTTCCCGGCAGGCGGCGGCGCACTTCCTGCGCAGCCCCATCGGCGTGGCGGGGCTGCTGGTCCTGGCCCTGGTCGTGCTGGCCAGCCTGGCTGGCCCGGCCTGCTACGGCGTCGATCCGTTCGACCTGGTGGGAGCGCCGTTCAGCCCCCCGGGGGAGGACGCGCCGCTGGGCACGGACTACCTGGGGCGGGACGTGCTGGCCGGGCTTCTGGTAGGCGGACGGGCCAGCCTGCTGGTCGGGCTGGTGGCGGCGGCGCTCTCGGTGTCCATCGGCGTGACCGTGGGCGCGGCCGCGGGGTGGTCGGGCGGCTGGGTGGACCGCTTGCTGATGAAGGGCACGGAGTTCTTCCAGGTGCTGCCCGCCCTGCTGTTCGCCATGGTGCTGGTGTCCTTGTTCGGCGCGAAGCTCGCGGTGGAGACGGCGGCCATCGGCCTGGTGTCCTGGACCGGGGTGGCGCGGCTGACCCGGGCCGAGTGCATGCGGCTGCGGGAGATGGATTTCGTCCGCTCCACCGTCACCGCCGGGGCCGGGCCGGCCTACCTGGTGGCGCGCGTGGTGCTGCCCAACGCCCTGCCGCCGATCATCGTCGCCGCGACGCTCTCCGTCGGCGTCGCCATCCTGTTCGAGGGGGGCTTGAGCTTCCTGGGCCTGGGCGACCCCAACGTGATGACCTGGGGCCTGATGCTGGGGCAGAACCGCAGCTACCTGCAGGACGCCTGGTGGGCGGTGACCTTCCCGGGCGCCGCGATCTTCCTGGCCGTGCTGGCGGTGAGCTTGGTGGGCGACGGCATCAACGACGCGCTGAACCCGCGCCTGCGCCGCCGATGAGTGGGGAGGTTGCAGCCGGGCCGCCTCCTGCCTTGGCGGTGGACGGCCTGAGCGTCGAGCTGCACCGGCCGTCCGGCGCCGTGGCGGTGCTGGAGGACCTGTGCTTCGCCGTGGAGGCCGGGCGCACCCTGGCGCTGGTGGGCGAATCCGGCTGCGGCAAGAGCATGGCGGCGCTGGCGGTCATGGGGCTGCTGCCGGAAGGGATGCGCCGGTCTGCCGGGTCGATCCGCCTGGCCGGGCAGGAGATCGCAGGCGCTCCTCCGTCCGTCCTGCAATCGCTGCGCGGCCGGGCGATGTCGATGATCTTCCAGGAGCCGATGACCGCGCTGAACCCGGTGTTCACGGTGGGCGAGCAGATTGCCGAGATCCTGCGACGGCACGAGGGCCTGTCCCGCAGCAAGGCCCGGGACGCCGCCGTGGCGCTGCTGCGCGGCGTGCAGGTCCCGGCGCCGGAGCAGCGGGCCGCCGCGTATCCGCACCAACTGAGCGGCGGGATGCGGCAGCGGGTGATGATCGCCATGGCGCTCGCTTGCCGCCCGGCCCTGCTGATCGCCGACGAGCCGACGACGGCGCTGGACGTGACGGTGCAGGCCCAGGTGTTCGCCCTGCTGCGCGCCATGGGGCAGCAAGCCGGCGCGGCCACCGTGCTGATCACCCACGACATGGGTGCCGTCGCTGACATGGCGGACACGGTGGCCGTGCTTTACGCCGGGCGCTGCGTCGAGCAGGGCGGCACCGCCGATGTCCTGGACCGTCCGGCGCACCCCTACACGCAGGGGCTGATCGGCTGCGTCCCGCACTTCCGGCTGGGCCGCGACGCCGCCGAACCCGCCCCGGCGCTGCCCGAAATTCCCGGCACCGTGCCCCCGCTGGGTGGGCGCGGCGACGGCTGCGCCTTCGCGCCGCGCTGCCCCCGGGCGGAGCCGCGCTGCGCCGTCCGCCCGGCGCTGGAAGGGGACGGCCACCGCATCGCCTGCTGGCACCCGGGATGACCGACCTGCTGATCGTGGAGGACCTCGTTGTCCGGTTCCGCGGCCCCCGGCCCCAGCCCTTCGCCGCCCGCGCCGAGGTGCACGCCCTGAACGGCGTCAGCTTCTCGGTGGCCCGCGGGGCGGCGTTCGGCATCGTCGGCGAAAGCGGGTCCGGTAAATCGACGGCGGCGCTGGCGCTGATGCAGTTGGTGCGGCCCGCGCAGGGCCGGGTCAGCATCGACGGGCAGGATGTCACGGCGCTGCGCGGCCGGGCGCTGCGGCGGGCGCGGCGCGGGTTCCAGATGGTGTTCCAGGACCCGTTCTCCTCCCTCGACCCGCGCAA
Organism: uncultured Acetobacteraceae bacterium; assembly: GCA_964236415.1. Lineage (GTDB taxonomy): Bacteria > Pseudomonadota > Alphaproteobacteria > Acetobacterales > Acetobacteraceae > CAHJXG01. The sequence goes on from CAXSEX010000099.1 coordinate 4,552, forward strand.
GCGGGCCGGGCAGCTGGTGCGGGAGCCGCTGGACCTGCTGGCGGCCGGCCACCCGGCGGAGCGTGCCGGCCGGGCCGCCGCGATCATCGAGGCCGTGGGCCTGCCCGCCGACGCCGCCGGGCTGTTCCCGCATCAGTTCTCCGGCGGGCAGCGGCAGCGTCTGGCCATTGCCCGCGCCCTGGCGCCCGGCCCGGCGCTGCTGGTGTGCGACGAGCCGGTTTCGGCGCTCGATGTCGCGATCCAGGCGCAGGTGCTCAACCTGCTGCGGCGCTTGCAGCGCGAGCTGGCCTTGACCCTCGTGTTCATCTCGCACGACCTCGGCGTGGTGCAGTATCTATGCGACGAGGTCGCGGTCATGTACTTGGGCCGCATCGTGGAGCGTGCGCCCACCGCGGTGCTGTTCGCCCGGGCGCGGCATCCCTACACCTGGTCGCTTATGGCCGCGGCCCTGCCACGGGCCGGCGCCGACCCGGCCTGGCGCAGCAGCTTCCTGGTGCCGGGCGAGCCGCCCAGCCCGCTCGCGCCGCCGCCGGGCTGCCACTTCGCCGGGCGCTGCCCGCACGTGCAGGACTGGTGCAGGGCGGTGCTGCCGCCGCTCCGGACGCTGGAGGCAGGCCATTGGGTCGCCTGCCACCGCGCGGAGGAGCTGCAGCACTGCTCGGTTCCGCTGCATCCGGCGAATTGGCCGTAGTTCGGGGCGTTGGCGCACGGAGGCGAGTGCGGACGGCACAGTTCCTGGCCCACACGGTTCAGCGGCGGATGGAAAGCCAGCCGATGCGGCCCCACCCGGCCATAAGCGTGGCGTAGCAGTCGCGCGGGGTCTGCTCGTCCAGGTCAGGCGTGCTCGGCACGATGGACGGGATCCGCTGGCCGGAGTACGTTGCCACGGGGCGCGGCGAGGAACCCTCCCTACGATCCATGCTGGAACCGGTGCAGGCGCCCCACCATAGCGGCCGCCTACCCCTTGGCGGCCAGGTCGATGTCCCACTTCCCGGTCACGTCGCGCGCAAGGGTGTCCATGATCCGCAGCCGTCCCAGCTCCGCATGGCGGCGGCCCGCGTCCTCGGCCCGGTCGGGATCGCCCGCCCGGATCGCCTCCACAACCTCCGTGTGGTCGCGCAGGACCTTGTCGTTGTGCTCGCGGTGGGCAGCCGGGGAAACGAAGCATTCCGGCGCGTAGGCGAGGTGGGCGATGCGCAGGCTGAGGGTCAGCACGTGCAGGAAGTCGCGCTCGATGATCCGATTGCCGCACGCCGCCGCGATCAGCGCGTGGAGCCGCCAGTTGCTTTCGTTCATCGCTTCCGGGTCGCCCTCCGCCGATGCCGCCTCGAAGCGGAGGCGCTCGGCCTCGATCGCGTCGAGCTGCGGCCCGGTGCGGCGGAGCGCGGCCCAGCGATGGGTCAGGCGCTGCAGCAGGCCGTAGGCCTCGACGTAGTCGCGGATCTGGTCCCACTCCATCCCGGCCACGGTTGCGCCGCGGTTGGGCAGCAGCACGACCAGCGATTCCGCCGCCAGCCGGACGACCGCCTCGTGCACCGGGGTGCGGGACAGGCCGAGCCGGGCGGCGATGGCCGCCTCGTCCAGCGCCGTGCCGGGCTTGAGGGCCAACGAGACGATCTCGCGCCGGAGGCTGGCGTAGGCGTGGTCCACGCCGCCGCCCTTGCCGATCCGTGCCGCCGCGACTTCGTGCTTGCGCCTGGAAACCATGTCTGCATAATCCGTGCATACAAATCTGGCCCCGATTGTAAGGGGCCTGCCGCGGATCGCCAGCCCATCGCATCCACACCATTGCGAAGGAAGCAGCCGACATGTCCTTCACCACCGAGACCCTGGTGGCCCGGCTCGACCGGCTTCCCGCGTCCCGCTTCCACTTCACCGTCCTGGTCGTCGCCGCCTTGTCGCTGTTCTTCGACACGCTGGACACGGTGGTCACCGGGTTCGCCTTCGCCGTGTTCCGGGAGGAATGGCACCTCGGCGGCTTGGCCTTGGGCGTTTCCTCGGCGATTGGCCTGGCCGGCTACCTCGTAGGCTCCGTGCTGGTCGGTTTCGCGGCCGACCGCTGGGGCCGCAAGACGGTGATGATGGGCAGCCTGATCCTGTATTCCGCCTTTTCCGCTTCTCGGGCGCTGTCGCCGCGGATCGAGGCGTTCGCCGTCCTCAACTTCTTCACCTGGCTGTTCGTGGGCATGGAAAGCTGCGTCGTGCCGCCCTACCTGGCGGAGCTGTGGCCGTCCCGCCTGCGTGGCCGCTTCAACGGCCTGATGATGGGCTTCTTCGCGTTCGGGATCGCGCTGTCGCCGGTCTGGGCGCTGGTCTTCCTGCCCTCCGTCGGCTGGCGCTGGACCCTGGCCCTGACCGCGCCCTTCGCCGTGCTGATCGGCGCCATGCGCACCCTGCTGCCGGAAAGCCCGCGCTGGCTGATGAGCCAGGGCCGCGCCGCGGAGGCGGAGGCCGTGGTGGCGTCCATCGAGGCGCAGGTGGCGCGCGGCACCGGCGGCGTCCTGCCGCCCGTGGCCGCGCTGCCGCCCATCCCGCCCGCCGCGCCGGCGCGCCGGCGCGACATCGTGGCGCCCGGCATCCTGCCGGTCACGCTGATGCTGTGGCTGGCGTGGTTCACCGAGTATGGGGTGCTCTACACCTTTCAGTCCGTGCTCCCGAGCCTGCTCGCGATGGACGGGTTCTCCATCGTGCGCTCCACGCAGTTCTCGGTGGTCATCTTCTCCGGCTTCGTGCCGGGCTACATGCTGTCGGGCTGGTTCCTGGACCTGGTTGACCGCAAGTACTGGCTGATGCTGAGCTTCGCGGGCATCGGGGTCAGCGGCACCCTGTTCGGCTATGCCAGCACGCCGGCCGAGATCATGGCTTGCGCCTGGTTCACCGCGTTCTTCCTCGGCAGTGGGTCCACCGCCATCTACACCTTCACGCCGGAGCTGTACCCGACCGCCATCCGCACCACGGCCATGGGCATGGCGTCGGCCTGGGGCCGCGCCGGCGGCATCTCGCTGCTGCTTGGCTTCGGTGTCTTCGCGGTGCTGCAAGGACGGTTGGCCCTGTTCCTGGTCAGCGACGGGCTGCTGCTGCTCAGCATCGTGGTGGTGGCCCTGGTCGGGCCGCGCACCCGGGGCCGCACGTTGGAGGCAGCGTCCGGCGAGGCCACGCACGCGGCTCAGGCGGTGGCGGCAGAGTGACCATGGGGCACCACGCCGGGACCGCCCATGCCGAGATCGCCGGCGCCGGGTTCGCCGGCTTGGTGGCCGCGACCGCCCTGGCCCGGCGTGGCTGGACGGTCCGCCTGCACGAGGCCGCACCGGCCCCACGCAGCGTCGGGTCCGGCCTCTACGTGTTCCCCTTCGCGCAGGACGCCCTGTCCCATGTCGGCGCGCTGGACCGGGTGCGCCGGAACGCTTGCGCCCCCACCCGGCGCACGATCATGATCAATGGCGAGCAGCGGTCGGCGACGCAGCTCGAAGGGGTGCTGACGACCACCAGGGCTGCGCTGCACGATGCGCTGCTGGACACGGCGCGGGAAGCGGGCGTCGCCCTCGCGCTGGGGTCGGAAGCCGTCGGCGCCGACCCGGCCGGCGCCTTGCTGCTGGCCGACGGCACGCGGGCCGGGGCCGACCTGGTTGTGGCGGCGGATGGGATACGGTCGGCCATCGCGCAGCAGGCCGGGTTCGCGATGCGCCGGGTGCGGCACATGGACGGCATCACCCGCGTCCTGCTCGACCGCACGGGGATGCGCGGGCCTGAGTGGGACGAGGTCGTGGACATGTACGACTACCGCCATCGCCCGCTGCGGGTGCTGTACACGCCGTGCGGCGCCGACCTGTTCTACATGTGCCTGATGGCCCCGGTCGGAGACGAGGCGGCCGCGCGGGTCCCGGTGGACGCGGCGCTCTGGACCCGCAGCTTCCCCATCCTCGCCCCGGCCCTGGCGCGCGTCGGCGGGCTGGGACGGCACGACCGCTATGGCACCATCCGGCTCGACCGCTGGTCACTCGGCCGGGTCACGGTGATCGGCGACGCCGCGCACGCCATGCCGTCCAGCCTAGGCCAGGGCGCCGGCGTCAGCATGCTCAACGCGCTGCGGATGGCGGAGGCGGTCGGATCGGCGGGCGTCGGGGCGGGCCTCGCCGCCTGGGAAGCGGAGATGCGCCCCGTCGTGGGACGCTGGCAGGACCAGGCCGAGCAGGTCGCTACCGAACGCAGCCTGGCGAGCGCCCGCCATCCCGGCCACGACCTGGCCGCCGAAGCCGCCACGCCCCTGGAGGCCGCCTGATGAGCCTTGTTCCCGATGCCGGCTGGTATCGCGCGCTGCTGGGTGCCGTGCAGGCGCAGCAGGCGGGCGTGACCGACCGCCTCGGCCGCCCCTGGGCCGAGCACTTCGAGCGGGTCGCGCTGCGCACCCTGTTCCGCAACCCGGCCGCCACCCGTGCGCAGATGGAGGCGGCCCTGCTGCACGATGCGTTCATGGACCGCGGCGGCGGGGCGGCGATGCTGGCCTCGCTGGGCGTCGGCCCGGGGGCCGTCGAGATGATCCGCATCACGACGCCGCCGCCCGACGCCGACTTCTACCGCGACTTCGAGTCGGTCGGTCCCGCCGAGTGCGAGCGTTATCTCGACTACGTCCGCGCCCTGGCCGCTTCCGGCAGCCGGCCCGCCATCGAGGTGAAGCTGGCCGACGTCTCTGACACGATCGATGCGTGCCGGGCCGGGGCGACGCCGGTGCTGGTCGGACAATACCGTGACCGCTACGAACCCAGCCGGCGCATCCTGGAAGCGGCGCTCAGCCCGCTGGTCTGACCGTCGCCGCCGCGCCTACAGCAGCGCGTGGGTACGCTTCGCAGAATGATGCTCAGATCAAATAGCCGGTCAGCGTGGAGGCTTCCGCTGTCAGCACGGAAAGGTAGCGCCCGGTCATGGCGGCGGCGTCTGCCTGTTCGGCCCGCGCGCCGATGTTGAGCGCGGCGACCACCGTGCCGTCGAACTTGCGGAGCGGCACGGCGACCGAGCGGAAGCCGTGCTCCGCTTCCTGATCCACGTAGCAGTAGCCCTGGCCGCGGGCAGCAGCGATGGCCGCGCGGATGGCGGCGGGGTTGGTCAGGGTGTGCGGCGTGACCGCCGCCAGGGTCATCCGCGCCAGGCGCTCCACGACCGCGTCGTCCGGCAGGGCGGCCAGCAGCACCCGGCCCAGCGCGCTGCAATAGGACGGCAGGCGGTAGCCGACGCCGACGCCCGCCGGCACGAGCTGCGCAGGCAGGGCGCGGGCGATCATCACCACCTCGTCACCCTCCAGCACCGCGGCGGTGCAGGACTCTCCCACCGCCGCCGCGATGCGGTCGCAGGCGGGCTGCAGCAGGGTGGAAACGGCGTTGGACGTCAGGTACGCCGTCGCCAGGCGCAGCACCCGCGGCGTCAGGTAGAAGCGCCGCCCGTCCAGGCCGACATAGCCCAGCGCCACCAAGGTCAGCAGCGCGCGCCGGGCCGTCGCCCGGGGCAGGCCGACCGCCGCGGCAACCTCGCTGAGCGTTCGCGAGCGGTGCGTGCCGTCAAAGCTTGCCATGATCTGCAGCCCCCGGGCCAGGGCCTCGGAATGGTCCTTGCCCAGCCCGGCCTCTTGCCGCCGGGCGGCGTCGTCCGGACGCAGCTTGGACATCAGGCGTCTTCCTTAAAGAAGTCTTGCAATTTCCTATCGGCCTCATGACAATGCATAAGAAACGCACGGCTGTTCGTTAGTCGAACAAAAGGATGGCACATGCTGACCGCCGAACGCAATGCCTTGATCACGCAAGCCGGACCCGGCACCCCGCTCGGCGCAATGATGCGCCAATACTGGCAGCCCGCCGCGCTTGTGGACGAGTTCGACGGTCCCCGTCCGGTGCGCAAGGTGCGCCTGCTGGGCGAGGACCTGGTGCTGTTCCGGGACCCGGCGGGGCGCTACGGCCTGCTCGACCGCCATTGCGCCCACCGCGGCGCCGACTTGTCATACGGCCGGGCGGAGGATGGCGGGCTTCGCTGCCCGTTCCACGGGTGGCTGTTCGACGCTGCCGGCGCCTGCTTGGAGCAGCCGGCTGAGCCGGAGGGCAGCACGTTCTGCCAGAAGGTCCGCCAGCCCGCCTATCGCTGCACGGTCGCCAACGGCATCGTTTTCGCCTTCATGGGCGAAGGGGAGCCGCCCGCCTTGCCGGCCTTCGACTGCTTCGCCGCGCCGGGCGAGTACACCTTCGCCTTCAAGGGCCTGATCGAGTGCAACTGGTTGCAGGCCCTGGAGGTCGGGATCGACCCGGCCCACGCTTCCTACCTGCACCGCTTCATGGAGGACGAGAGCACGGAAGCGTCGTACGGCAAGCAGTTCCGGGGCGCCACGATGGGCGCGGACATGCTCATGACGAAGATCCTGCGCGAGTACGGCCGCCCGCGGATCGAGGTGGAGCCGACCGAGTACGGCCTGCGCATCGCCGCCCTGCGCCAGTTGAGCGACGCCGAGATGCACATCCGGGTCACCAACATGGCCTTCCCGCACGCCTTCGTCATCCCGATGAGCAAGGAGATGACGATCACCCAGTGGCACGTGCCGGTCGATGACACCCATTGCTACTGGTACGCGATCTTCACCAGCTTCACGGAGCCGGTTGACCACGCGCAGATGCGCGAGCAGCGGCTGAAGCTGTATGCGCTGCCCGACTACGTCCCGCGCACCAACAAGCTGAACGACTACGGTTTCGACCCGCACGAGCAGGCGCACAGCACCTACACGGGCATGGGCGACGACATCAACGTCCACGACCAATGGGCGGTGGAGTCCATGGGCGCGATCCAGGACCGCACCCAGGAGCACCTGGGCGCCAGCGACAAGGCCATCGCCGCTTACCGCCGCCTGCTGGTGCGCGCGATCCGGGACGTGCAGGAGGGCCGCAGGCCCCTCCTGGCCCTACCAGCCGACGCGGCGGCGCGTGTCGCCGGCCCGGCGTCCATCGACGCCATCGGCCCGGTGGAGGGCTGGGAAGCATACTGGCAGGAGCAGGACCGCCGCCGCCGCACTGCCGCCCCTTGGAACGCTGCCCTGCCCGCCGCAGCCTAAGCATGATTCTGCGAAGCGTACCCACGCGCAGCAGGAAGAAATGATGCGTCTCCATCGACTCCCAAGCAGGCATTCGTGGCGCAAGCCACGAATGCCTGCTTAGGCCCAATGCTGTTCACTTTGCGATCCGAATGGCGGCGGTGAAATCGATGCGCGTGG
>CAXSEX010000100.1:0-11733 GCA_964236415.1 uncultured Acetobacteraceae bacterium
CTGCCCCGCGCCAGGCGCCAAAGCAGCGCCCCGCCCCCGGCCAGCACGCCGAGCAGCAGGAGCGTCGTCACAGCCGCCCGCCCCATGCGCGCGCCAGGGTGGCTTGGGCGAGCGCGACGCCGCCGGTCGCCAGCATCGCCAGTGCGCCCGCGGCGAGCAGCGCCGCCCAGATCTGCAAGGTCTGGCCGTAGTACGACCCGGCCAGCAGCCGCGCGCCCAGCCCGGCCTGCGCGCCCGTCGGCAGCTCGGCGACGATGGCGCCGACCAGCGCCAGGGCGCTCGCCACCTTCAGCGCCGGGAACAGGAACGCCATGGACGCGGGCCAGCGCAGCCGGGTGAACACCTGGACGCCCGTTGCGGCATAGGTCCGCATGAGGTCGCGCTGCATCGGGTCCGGCGCGCGCAGGCCCGTGACCATCGCCGTCGTGACCGGGAAAAAGCTGAGCCACCCGGCGATCAACGCCTTGGGCCACAACCCCACAAGCCCGGCATGGCCCAGCACGACGATCACCATGGGTGCGACCGCGAGCACCGGGACCGTCTGGCTCGCGATCACCCACGGCATCAGGGAGCGGTCCAGCGTGCGGGCATGGGTGATGCCGACCGCGAGCGCCGTGCCGAGCACGACCGCGATGGCGAAGCCGCACAGCGCCGCCCCAGCGGTCACGCCGGCGTGGAACACCAGGCTGCGCGGCGAGGAAACGGGGTAGCCGAACAGTTCCTCCAGGATTTCGCCCGCGACCTGGTGCGGCGCCGGCAGCAGCGGGCGGTCGAGCGAGAGGGTCGCACGCCACACCTCGCCCACGCCTGCGCCTTCGTCCGCCAGGCTCGCCGCCGCGCCGTGGTTCATCCACATCGCCGCCGGGTACCAGGCCGCGACCAGCGCCAGCAGCACGGCCGCAACCGGCAGGGCGCGCCGGGTCCAATCAACCATGGCGGTCAATCATAGCTGTGCCCAGCCCGCAGCGCGCGGCGCACGCGATGGGCGACGCCCAGGAAGGCGGCCGTTTCGCGGATGTCGAGCGGGCGCTCGCCCGGTCCGTCAAGCGGGCGCTCGCCAACTCCAAGATCCACGTCGATCACCTCCACCACCCGCCCCGGCCGCGGCGACATCACCACGATGCGGGACGACAGATAGACGGCCTCCGGGATCGAGTGCGTCACGAACACGCAGGTCAGCCCGGCTTGCCGCCACAGCCGGTGCAAGTGCAGGTTCAGCGTGTCGCGGGTGATCTCGTCCAGCGCGCCGAACGGCTCGTCCATCAGCAGCAAGGACGGCTCGAAGCACAAGGCGCGGGCGATGGACACGCGCTGCTGCATGCCCCCCGAAAGCTGCCAGGGGAAGCGCCGCTTGAAGTCGCCCAGGCCCACGAGGTCCAGGTAGCGGGCGGCGCGCTCCCGCTGCTCCGCCTTCGGCATGCCCGAAAGCTCCAGCGGCAGGCGCACGTTGCGCTCGGCGCTGCGCCAGGGGAACAGGGCGGGCGCCTGGAACACGTAGCCGTAGGCGCGGGACAGCCGGGCCTCACGCGGGGTCTGGCCTGCGACGAGGAGGCGCCCGGCGGTCGGCTGCTCCAGGTCGGCGACGGCGCGCAGCAGGGTCGTCTTGCCGCAGCCGGACGGGCCGATCAGCGAGGTGAAGGAACCCTGGGGAACCCTCAGGTGAATGTCGGACAGCGCGTGGACGGTTTCACCCCCGGCGGCGAAGGTGAGCGAGACGCCCTCGGCCCGGATCGCGTCGGGGGGCGTCGCAGCCTGGGCCGAGGGCCGCACGGCCGATGCAACGCCCGCCGCCGTCACGCGCGCTGCTCGGCCAGGAAGCCGCACAGCGCCGCGTTGAACGCTTCCGGCTTCGTCACCGTGAAGCCGTGGCCGCCCTCGGCCGTGACCCACAGGCGCGCGCCGGGGATGCCGGCGGCCAGCGTTTCCGATGCCGTCCAGGGCACCAGTAGGTCGTCGCGCGCCGCGGCCACCAGCGCCGGGCAGGCGATCTCTCCCAGGCGGTCCGCGACATCGAAGGCCAGCAGCGCCGCGATGCGCTTCAGCAGCGTGTCCGTGCCCTGGAAATGCGCGACCGCATGCTCGTGCTCGCGGGCCAGCCGCTCGGCGTTCCGCGCCATCCAGGGCGCCGGGTAAAGGAACAGCGGCTGCGCCCGGACGTAGGCGTCGGGGCCGATGCGCAGCAGGTCGCGGCGCACGTTGAAGCAGCGCACGGTATGGGCGTCGCCCCGCGCCCAGGCGTTGACCAGGACGAGGCTGCCGATGCGGTCCGGACGCCGCAGCGCGAGGTCCAGGCCGACCAGCCCGCCCAGCGCGTGGCCGACGAAGTGGCAGCGCGCGATGCCGAGTTCGTCGAGGATGGCCGTCACGTCGTCCGCCATGGCGGCAATCGAGTAGGGATCGGGCAACGGCCCGGCGCTGCGCCCGGTGCCGCGCTGGTCGTACGTCACGACGCGGCATCGCCGGCACAACGCCTCAAGCTGCGGCGCCCAGAACGACCCGGCGCCGCCGAGGCCGGACGACAGCAGCACCGTCCCCCCGCTCAGCGCCTCGTCGTGGGCCTCCCCATGGACCTCGTGATGCACGGCGCGTTCAGGCCGACGTGCCGATGTGCGCCGTGGTGGCGATCTCCACCAGCGCGTCGGGCTTCACGAGGCCGCACTGCACGCAGTAGCGCGCCGGCTTGTCGCCTGGGAAGAACTCGGCATACACGGCGTTGATCGCGGCGTAATGGGACCAGTCGGTGATGAAGATCGCGTTGAACGTCACGTCGGCCATGGTGCCGCCGGCAGTCTCGACCACCGACTTGATGGTGTTCAGCACATGACGGGCCTGCGCCGCCGGGTCGCCGACGTGCACGACGTTGTTGTCCCGGTCGAACGGCAGGGTGCCGGACACGTAGAGCACGCCGTCCGCCAGGGCGCCGGGCGAATACGGGGCGAGGGGCTTGCCGCTGCCTGCGGGAATGATCGGCTTCATCGGCATGGGCGCGGTTCCTGTGGGTGGTCGGCCGTGGAGTCATAAGTGGGGGGCGCTTGCAGGACGGCGCCGCAGAAGTCGGCCACGGTCGAAACCCAGCCGAAGAACGTCTCGATGTTGTAGAGCGCCGCAGCTTGCGCGAACTCCGGCCCGGCCTGGTGCGTGGCGTCCGCCAGCACGACGCCGAAGTATTCGAGGTGGAAGGCGTCGCGCAGCGACGACTCAACGCACACGTTCGTCGCGACGCCGGTGAACACCAGGTTACGGATGCCGCGGGCGCGCAGCACGCTGTCGATGTTGGTGTTGAAGAACACGCTGTAGCGGGTCTTGGGGATCACGATGTCGCCGGGCCGCGGCGCCAGGACATCGACCAGGGCGTAGTCCCATCCGCCCTTGGCCAACAGCGTTCCCGCCAGCTCGGGGCGGGCGCGCATGGTTTTCAGCGCATTGGACTTGTGCCAGTTGGGAGAGCCGGGGCCGCCCGCCTCGACATAATCGGCATCCCAGCCGTTCTGCAGGAAGATCACGGGGATGCCGGCGGCGCGGGCCGCCTCCACCGCGGCCACCACCCGCCCGGTCGCGGCGGCGGCGCCCGCGATGTCGAACCCGGCGATGTCGAGGTAGCCGCCGGGCGAGGCGTAGGCGTTCTGCATATCGACGACCACCAGCGCGGTCTTGTTCGGCTCGATGCGGATCGGCTCGGGCCGCGCCGGCAGCACGACCGCGGGGCCGGTCGGCTCCAGGCCCGATACTTGGGTTCCGCTCGCCTCCATCCCGCTCCCTCCGCCTGTCACCAAGATTCACGCATGAACCATGCCATGTAGGCTAGGCCCCGAACATCGCCTTCTTGATGATCGCATGCACGCCCCAGTTCGCGTCCACCACCTGCGTCACCCCGAAATCCACGCCCACCGAGATCAGCGAGATCGCCTCGTCCTCGGTCAGGCCCTTCGTCTTCATCAGGAACTGCCGCGCCTTGCGGAAGGCGTCGCGCATCGCGAGGTCGAGCGAAGACTTGGCGGCGATGTCGGCCTGCGCGGAGGGACCAAGCTGCTGCAGGTAGTCGGGGTAGCTGAACCCGCACATCAGCCACTCGCTGGCAGTCTCGATCATCGGGAAATCGAGGCCCTCCAGCGGCGTGCCGGCCAGGTCTGCGCCCCGGTGCAGGATGAACTGGAAGGTGCCGGTCATTGAGCACTCGATGGCGGTGCCGCACAGCTCGGAGTCGCCCTGGCTCGCGTGCGGGTCGCCCACGGAGAACAGCGCGCCCTCGACGGCGACGGGATAGTACATCGTGGCGCCCTTGCCGATCCGCCAGTTGTCGATGTTGCCGCCGAAATAGGCAGGCGGGATGCTGTTCACGAGGCCGGCCTCCCGCGGCGCCACCGTCATGGTGCCGAAATGCGGGCGCACCGGCACCCGGATGTTCTTGAGCACCCCGTGGTTCTCCCGCACCGTCGCGTGGTCGATGGGCACGCCGGGGTAGTCGTAGATGTCGTGCCGCACGCCGGACGGGTCGGTCTGCGGGGTGTAGGTGAAGTTGTACACCGCCTGCGCCCAATCCCGGCCGCCAACCGCGTCGAGTTCGTAGATCGTCACCACCTCCCGCGGCTTCGGCTCGGTCAGCAGGTCCTTGTACTGGAAGCCCCACCAGGCCGCGAGGTTGGTGCCGAAGGCGCGGCCCTTAAAGGCCGGGTTGGCGCAGGGGCGCAGCTTGGTGTCGAGGATGCGGACCTCCAGCACGTCGCCGGGCAGCGCGCCGCGGATGGCGACCGGGCCGGTGCAGATGTGCACGCCCGCCCCGGCGCCCGCGCCCACGGCGGCGTCCATCGCCCCGGCGCCGCGCCGGTTCACCGCCTTGTTGTCGCGCGTCCAGGCATAGACGCTTTCCGCGCCCGGGTCGCCGCGCACCATGCGCTCCATGTCGTCGCTCGCCTGGTGGGTCAGCGTCTCCACCGTCACGAAGTCGCCCGACGCGATCTCCAGCCGCGGCTTGAGGTCCCGGCTGAAATAGCCCCAGTGCACGGTGTCCGCGTTGACCGGCAGGTAGTGGTAGGACGGCTCGCCCGGCTGCCGGGCGGCGCTGCTCTGCGCCAGGGCGGGCGTGACCAAGGACGCGCCGCCGGCCAGGGCGGCAGCCGCGCCGCCGGTGGCCAGGAAGCCGCTGCGCAGAAAGGCGCGGCGCTCGGCGCTCAGGTCGTCCCGCAAGGCAGCGCGGTGCGCCTCGAAATCGGGACAGTTCGCGTCGTCGCCTTGGCACATCGGTCAACCCCGTCCTTGTGTGGCCCCGTCCGAAACGGGCGGAACGGACGCAGCAAGCACCGTGCCACGCCTTGCCTGACGACACGGGACGCCGCTAGGCTGCCGCCGCACGCTGGGATCAACCCGGCCGACGCTGCGCGGGGACGTGGGACGATGCGGCATCATCTGATGGCAATGGCGATTGGCTGCCGGGCAGGAGCCGACGCCGGACGGCCCCGATCCATTGCAGCCGCTGGCGGCCCCTAATGACGGAGCCGACCCAAGGAGGCCGCCGCGACCTGCTGCTGGCCCCCCTGCTCGCCGCGCTGCCGCTGGCGCTGGCGCAGGCCGCCTCGGCCAGCCCGCTCAACCCGGCGCAGACGATCATCCGCCCGCCGGCGGAGCACGCCTGGGTGCCCAACCCGGGCTACCCCGAGCGCAGCGTCGATATGTGCCCGCTGTTCGGGGACACGGCCAAGCCTGGCCTGTACTACACGCTGGTGCGCTGGTGGCCCGGCTACATGAGCGCGCCGCACACCTACGTCACCGACCGGCTTTGCGTGATCGTGTCCGGCACCTGGTGGTGCAACAGCGGCGCGGACTTCGACCCCGCCGCCTGCGTGCCGGTGGCGGCGGGCAGCTTCGTGCGCCGGGTCGCGGGCACGCCGCACTACGACGGCGTGATCCGCGGGCACAACGAGCCGGCGGTCATCGCCATCTGCGGCACCGGGCCGGTGGGATACGCCCTGTCCGACCCGTCCCAGCCCGGCTGGCGCGCGGTATGAGCGGCGAGTTCGCCGGCAAGCGCGTGATCGTCATGGGCGGCAGCCGCGGGATCGGGCGGTCGATCGCGCTCGGCTTCGCCGCCGCCGGCGCCGCTGTCTCGATCTGCGCCCGCACGGAGGGACCGCTGGATGCGACGCGGAAGGAGATCGAGGCCCTGGGCGTCACGGCCCACAGCGCCCCGGTCGATCTGGCCGACGCCGACGGGGTGGCCCGCTACGTGCCCGCGGCGGCGGCGGCGCTGGGCGGCTTGGACGTGCTGGTGAACAACGCTTCCGGCTTCGGGCAGACCGACGACGAGGAGGGCTGGGCCGCGTCGCTCGCGGTGGACGTGATGGCGGTGGTGCGCGGCAGCCGCGCGGCGATCCCGTTGCTTGGGCCTGGGTCGAGCATCGTCAACATCGCTTCCATCTCGGCGCTGCGGGCGTCGGCGCGCTCGGCCCCGTACGGCGCGGCCAAGGCGGCGGTGATGCACTACACCGCGAGCCAGGCCAAGATGCTGGGGCGCCGCGGCGTCCGGGTGAACTGCGTCGCCCCCGGTTCCATCGAGTTCCCCGGCGGCACCTGGGAGCGGCGGCGCACCGACGACCCGGCGCTTTACAACAGCATCCTGGCGCAGATCCCGTTCGGCCGCCTGGGCCGGCCGGAGGAAATCGCCAGCGTCGTGCTGTTCCTTGCTTCCCCGGGCGCTGCCTGGATCACCGGGCAGAGCATCGTCGTCGATGGCGGGCAGCTTATCGGGCCGTAGCCCGCGTCGTCAGGCCTCCTTGCACCATCTTGCGATGTCCGCATGGGTCGCGAACCAGCAGCCGCCGCGCGCCTTGGCATGGGCGATCAGCTTTTCCAGCACCGGCAGGCGCGAGCGGTGGCCGGAGATGTGCGGATGCAGCGTCAGCAGGAACAGCCCCCGCTCCTCCCAGGCCGCGTCGAACTCGGCGGTGAAGATTTCCAGCACGGAGGACGGCGGCGTGTAGGGGCGGAGCGCGCTGAACCGCACGAAGTTGTAGTACACGGCGTCGTCCCGGATCCATTCGGGCGGCAGCTCCACCACCCCGGTCGCCTCGCCGTCCGCCATCAGCTCGTACGGGTCGTCGTCGGCCATCAGCGAGCTGTCGTACAGCAGACCCAACTCTCGGATGATGGCCATGGTATCGACCGAGAAATCCCAGCTCGCGGTCCGCATGCCGACCGGGCGTGTGCCCGCGATGCGTTCCAGCGTGTCAGCGGCGCGGAAGGTCAGGTCCCGCTCGACGCCCGGCGGCAGGGTCGTGTTGGCCTCGTGGATCCAGGAGTGGATGCCGATCTCGTGCCCCTCCGCCGCCACGCCGCGCACCTCGTCCGGGTACAGCAGGGCGGACACGGCGGGGTAGAAGAAGCTGGCGGGGATCGCCTCGCGGGCGAGCAGGCGGCGGATGCGCGGCATGGCCTGGCGGTGGCCGTACTGGCCCTGGCTGATCCGCATCGGGCTTTCGTCGCCGTCGCGCAACGGGATGGTGTCGTGGTCGGCATCGAAGGAGATGGCGACGGCGCAGCGCGCGCCGCCGGGCCAGGTTTTGGGCGCGAGGCTGCGCCCGGCGCGGGCGCGGCCGACGATGCGGCGCCAGGTGTCCTCCGGCCATTGCCAGGGGTCGCCGTCGGGGTGCTTGGGTCCGCTCATGGATCAGCCTCGCGTTGCCTGACCCCGAGCTTGCGCCTGACCGCCGCGGGCCGGCTAGGGCTTGTGCGAGGTTGAGCGCCGTTTTCTAGTGTCACGGAACTGGGAGGGGCCATGAGCCTCAATCATCAAGTTAGGTCCGGTCGCGCCACGCTGGCTGCGGGGGTCGTCGGCAGGGGCACCCCTGTCGTCTTTCTGCACGCCGGCGTCTGCGACAGGCGCATGTGGCGCGCGCAATTGGATGGCGTGGGCGCTGACAACAGGGCTATCGCCTACGACCGGCGAGGTTGTGGCGAGACCCGCGCCGAGAAGGAGGATTTTTCGGCGGTCGCGGACTTGATGGCGGTGATGGACGCCATGACGGACGGCACGCCTGCAATCCTTGTTGGATGCTCGGAGGGTGGGCGGATCGCGCTCGACGCGGCCCTTCGGCACCCATCATCCGTCCGCGCCCTGGTTCTCATCGCACCCAGCGTGACCGGCGCGCCCGAGGCGGTCTATCCGCCCGAAGCCAAGGGCCTGATGGCGCGGCTGAAGGTAGCCCAAGAGGCTGGCGACCTGGATCAGGTGATCGCGATCAAGGCCCACCTTTGGCTGGACGGCCCATTAGAGTCCGAGGGTCGTGTCATGGGTCAGGCTCGCCGGCTGTTCTTCGACATGAACGCCGTTGCGCTCCGGTCGCCGCCGGCCGGGTCGAACCTTGATGCCGCGCCGGCCTTCGGTCGTTTGGGCGAGATATCGGCGCCAACGCTCGTGATCCAGGGGAACCTCGATTTCCCCCATATCCAGGGGCGGTCCCGCCATATCGCGGCGACGGTGCTGAACGGGTCTTGCCATGAGTTGCCCGGCGCCGCCCATCTGCCAAGCCTGGAGCGACCGGCGGACATCGCGGGCCTGCTCGCGGCGTTCATCAATCGGTGCTGACCGCTACTTGCCGCCGTCCACCTGCAAGATTTGCCCGTTGACGAAATCGGCCAAGGGGCTGGCGAAGAACAGCACGGCGTTGGCGATGTCCTGCGGCGTGCCCAGCCGGCGCAGCGCGACCGCGCCCAACATCGCCGCCTGCCGCGCCGGGCCGTAGCCTTCCCACTGCGCGGCGCTTGCGGGGTTGGAGGGGATCAGCCCGGGCGCCACGCTGTTCACGGTGATGCCGTGCGGCCCCAGCTCGTGCGCCAACTGCCGGGTCAGGCCGACAACGGCGTGCTTGGCGCTGGCATAGGCCTGGATGCCGGTCAGCGACGCCTGCAGCCCGGCGCCGGAGGAGATGTTGACGATCCGGCCCCGCCCGGCCCGTTTCATGCCCGGCGCCGCGGCGCGGCTGAGCGCGAAGGCCGCGCCCAGGTTCACCGCCATGATCTCGTCCCAGGCCGCGTCCGTGATGGCCTCGATGGGTTGGAACACCTGGCCCGCGACGCCACCGGCGTTGTTGACCAGCACGCTGACCGGGGCGCCCGCCGCCTGCTCGACCGCGGCGATCCAGGCGGCGCCGGCGGCACGGTCCGCGAGGTCCACGGCCGCCATCTCCACGCCCGCAACCTGCGCCGCCGAGGGACAGCAGCCGAACACCCGGGCGCCGAGGCCGGCGAACCGCTCGGCGATGGCCCGGCCCAGCCCGTGCCCGGCACCGCTGACCGCGACCACCTGGCCGTCGAAGCTTAAGTTCATGGGCGCAAGGTCATGGGCAGCAATTCCAAAAGATTGTCGTCCGACAACGCCCGGCGCCCCTGCTCGGCCTCATGGATCAGCACGACCAGGCGGCTGATCGCCGGGCAAGGCAGGCCGTGGCGGGCGCCGATCTCCACGATGGGCGCGATCTGCACGTCCACCTCGGTGCGCCGCTTGCGGACCGCGAGGTCGCGCCAGACGCCGGAATGGGTCTTGGCGCTGGGACGGTTGAACGCCACCATGGCGGCGACGCTGGCCCTCGCCGCCTCCGCGGAAGCGCCGGGGCGGAAGGCGTCGGGGTCGAAGCCGTTGAAGCCGCGGGGCTGCACGCCCTCCGCCAGTGCCACGGCCACCGCCTCGCCGCCCAGCGCGCGCCAGGCCGGCAGCAGCTCCGGGCGGGCGAGGCAGTCGGCGATCCCCAGCTGGCCCAGCGCCTGCGCGAACAGCATGGCGCCGTAGCCGAGCTTGCCCCAAAGGTATGACCAGATGTCCGGCGTTATGATCGCGTCCGGCTCGAACGCCCGCATCAGCGCGTGCAGCGCCGCGAGCCGGGGCGTGCTGGCGCCGTCGATCTCGCCCAGCACCACCGCGCCGCGGTTGCCGAACAGGATGTCGCCCGGCCCCATCCAGTCCGCGCCGAAGTTGACGAACGCGCCCATTGTGCGCCCGGGTCCGACGATGCCGGAGATCAAGGTTTCGCACAGGCCGTTTTGCAAGGAGAGCACATAACCATCGGGCGCGAGGTGCGGCAGCAGGGCGCGGCAGGCGTCCTCCGTGTGGTGCGCCTTCACGCACAGGAAGATGCGCGGCCAGCTGCCCGTGACCTCTGTGGGCAACAGGGCGGGGGCTTGGATCGCGAAGTCCTCGACCGGGCCGCGGATGCGCAGGCCGGGGCCGCGGATCGCGGCGACATGCTCCGGCACCACATCGACGAACGTGACCGCGTGGTCGGCGCACACAAGGAACGCGCCGACCGTGCCGCCGATGGCGCCGGCGCCCCAAACGAGGATGCGGCCGTCTGTCATGGCACGCCCCGATGCTCGGCGCGGAGCATGGAGTAATGGACGGCGTCCCACCGCTCCCCCTCCACCCGGGCCAGCGAACGCCGGACGCCCTCGCGCACGAAGCCCAGGGCGTCGTAGAGCCGAATGGCGGCGGCGTTGAAGGTATAGACGTTGAGTTCCAGGCGCTCGATGGCCGGGTCCTGGAACACGGCTTTCAGGATTTGGGCGATGAAGGGCGCGGCCAAGCCCTGGCCGCGTGCGTCCGGGGCGATGCCGACCATGGTCAGCAGGGCTATACCGTGGCGCCCATCCACCACGCTGGCGACGGCGGCCAGGGTGCCGTGCCGGTCCCCGGCCCAGATGCGGCGTGCCGGGTGTTCGCCGGTCGTTTCGGCCAGGAGTGCCAGCAGCTGCGCCTTATCCAAGGGGAACGTGCGGGCGGGTCCGCCCCATTGGACCAGCTCGGCCGGGGTTTGGAACCAGGTGAGCAGGGGCGGGATGTCGGCTTGGCGGAAGGGACGAAGCTCCACGGTTGGCGGCCTCTCGCGAATGGGCTTGGGTGCTCTTGGAACGTGGAGAGAACCATGTTGGAACATGCGAGGGAAGCCTCGCCGACGGACGCGCGATGCAGGTCGGCATCATGGCTGCTAAGCTGACGTGATGCCCTATGCCGTGACCCTGCCGCTCGACGCCCCCGCAGCGAGGCGAGTGCAACGCATGTGGCACACGTTGGCTGAGCAGGCTGGTGCCGACGATGCCATTCGCCTCGGCTACGCCCCGCACCTCACCCTTGCTGTCCTGCCCGACACGGCTCCCGTGAATGAGGTTGAAGAAGCGGTTTTCCGTGTGGCCGGGAACTGGGCCCCCCTCTCCGTGATCCTCGCAGGTCTCGGCATTTTTCCAGGCACGCGGCCTGTGATCTGGGTCGCGCCGGTCGTGACGAATGGCCTGCTTGCCAGCCATGCCGCACTTCTTGAGGTCCTCACGCCCTTCACCGTTCATCCGCACTATGAAGCAGGGCGCTGGATGCCGCACGTTACACTCAGCCAGGAACTATCGTCGTCAGTTGCTCGGGCCGTAGAGGTCATCACTTCAGCATGGGACGGACCAATCTGCGCCCGCCTTGAGCGAGTCGAGTTGGTAAGCTTCCGACCCGTGAGGATTTTGCGAAGCCAAGCTCTTCGAATTGCGAAGTGAGACGCAAAGGGCCAAGGGGAGTGATCCGAGCGGTTCAGTTCGGCTGGCGGTAAGCGCCTTTGATCACCTTGCAAGCTGGCCTTGAACGAGCATTGGTGTCAGCATATCCCATGGAGGCCAAAACCATGCCCCAACTCAATCCCGCACCACGGCAAGTCCGGTTGTTCCGCATCAACCGCACCCAAGCCATCCGCATCCCAGTGGAATTCGAGT
>CAXSEX010000101.1:0-11725 GCA_964236415.1 uncultured Acetobacteraceae bacterium
CAAGGGCGTGGGATCGGCGCGGCCCTTGTGACTGCGGCCTTCCGCGGCGACGGGGTCGGATCAGGGCGCCCGGCCGAGTTGGGGGTGTCCTCGCGCAATTCGATGGCGCTACGTCTCTACCGACGCCTCGGCTTCACGGTGCGGTCTGAAAAGGCGAGGTATGCAGCGTTGTGCAAAGACCTCACGACACAGCTGCCCTGAGCAGCAGCGGCATGGTTGTCGCCAGAGAGTCTGCTCAGGGGTCGAAAGCCGCCATTATTGGGTGACCGGTGTTGTCCCATTTGAACTACCATGGGTGGATGCGTCGCAACCCATTTGATGTCGTGGAAGCTGCTTCCGTAGCAAACAGACCAACCTTCAATTGGGACAGCCCGACCAGCGTTCCCGGTCCGTGCTATCCTGCCCGTTCTATGGCGTACCCCCAAATAAGTGCAGCGGGCAACGGTGCCCCTGCCGCACTTGACCGGCGGCCCAGCCAAGCGCAGCCCAGCCAAGATTGTGCAACGTTTCCAAGGCAATCCTAAGTCGAACCTGCAAGTAGGCGGAAAGTCAACGGTGAGCCATTACATATACGTGCTGTCGAGGCCGAACGGCTGGCATAAGGTTGGCAGGGCAGCCAGTCCGGCCATGAGGATGTGCGTCATTCAATCGCAAATCAGAGAACCTCTTTCGGTTGTGACGCAACACACCGTGCCGAAAACAAGCAGCAAGAGAATCGAAGAACGTGCCCACACCCTGCTGCGAGACTGCAGGGAGGAACTCGAATGGTTCTCATGCAATCTGATGACGGCCAACAACGCGATCAGCCAAGCCATCGCGGCCGAGAACGCGCAAGTCGAGCGCGTCCTTTCAAAGGATGCCGTTCATGCCCGTTTCATCGAGGCCATGAACACCTTACGCTGGTCGGCAGGCCACCTTGCCGTGATGCTGGATTGCCATCGCAACCTGCCAGCCTTTTGGGTGCGGGGTTTGTCCGCGGTGCCGCCATCGGTTGTTGAATGGCTTTTTGATCTGGCTTCATACCAAGCATCCCACCCGGCGCCCACCGGCTGGCGCCGAAACCAGCATCCGCCCTTCAAACGGCCTGAGGGACGTCATGCGTGATGCTCCTCGCCCGGCAAGCGCCCAAACCGTTTCCCGCGATGCCCAGCGCCGTTCCGCCTGCCCTCGCCGTGCATCGCTTACCTTCCTTTCGACGCCTGCCCTCAACCCCCATCTAGCGGGCTGAAGTCAGTAATAATCGCCTTCACGGCGCTGGCGCAGGTACTGGTCCACGCTCCACACCCCGCCGCCCGCTGCGAAGAGGTAAAGGAACACGAAGCAGAACAGGATCGCCGCGTCGCCGCCGTTGAGCGCCGGGAACAGGCCGCGCGACCCGTGCGCCATCCAGTAGGCGAACGCCATCTCGCCCGACAGCACGAAGGCCACCGGCCGGGTGAACACGCCGAACAGCAGCAGCAGCCCGCCGCCGAATTCCAGGATCGCGGCGTCCCAGATCAGCGTGAACGGGGCGGGCATGCCGCCGGCCGCCGGGTTCGGGGGCGGGAAGCCGAACAGCTTCTGCATGCCGTGCTCCAGGAACAGCAGCGCGGCCACGATGCGCAGCACGCTGAGCATCCGCGGCGCCCATTCGGCGATGAAGGCTTCGGAGCCGGACACCCGGCCTCTGGTCATGGTGCGATCCATCAAGATGCCTCTTCAGTTCTTGGTTCGCGTGAGCTGGGCCGCCTTGAGCGCCGCCGCAACCTGCGTGACCCGGCGTCCCTGGAAGCGTGCCACCTCCAGGTCGTCCGCCGTGGGCGGGTTGTTGGCCTGGCCCGAGACCGTGGACGCGCCATACGGCGTGCCGGCGCGGAACAGCGCCGGGTCCGCGTAGCCGAGCGGCACGATGATGAGGCCCAGATGCGCCATCGGCGTGTAAAGCGACATGATCGTGCTTTCGTTGCCGCCGTGCGTGCCAGAGGTCGAGGTGAAGCCCGCGCCCGCCTTGCCCACCAGCTTGCCCTGGAACCACAGCCCGCCGAGGCCGTCGATAAAGGCTTTCAGTTCCGTGGACGCCGCGCCGAAGCGGGTGGGCGTGCCGAAGGCGATGGCGTCGGCCCATTCCGCGTCGGCCTCGGTCGGCGCCCCGTAGGCTGCGTCCATGCGAGCCGCGGCCTCCGCCCAGCCCGGCGCTTTCGCCATCACCTCCGGGCCGACCAGGTCGCGCGCCCGGCGCAGGCGCACGTCCGCACCCTCCGTCCGCGCGCCCTCGGCGATGGCCTGGGCCAGCGCCTCCGTCGATCCGTTGCGGGAATAGAAGGCGATCAAAAGGTTTGTTGCCATGACATGCTCCTTATGAATGGTGTGGCGGAGAAGCGGGCTGGCCGCAAGGCTCCGCCGCGCGCAGGGTCAGCACGGTGCCCCAGGGATCAACAAGGCTGTGATCGGCAAGGCTGTGCCCGGCCGTGCCGGCGCGCCGGGCGAGGCCCGCCAGCGCCGGCCCGTCCGCGATGTCCAGCGTCACCGACGCGAGGCCCGCGCGTGCCGGGTCGCGCCGGCCCGCGCCGGCGCTGCGCCAGGTGTTGGCGCCGAGGTGGTGGTGGTAGCCGCCGCTGGACAGGAATGCGGCCTTGTCCCAGGCCGCCACCAGGTCCAGGCCGAGCGCGCCGCCGTAGAAGCGCACGGCCTCCTCCACGTCCCCGACCTGCAAGTGGACATGGCCGATCCGCGTGCCGGGCGGCGCCCCGGTCCACGGCGTCTCGGCGGCGCGGAGCAGGCCCGGCGCGTCGAGCGGCCGGTTGGCCATCTCGATCCGGCGCTCCGCCCCCTCCCCGCGCCAGGGCCACGCCGCGCGCGGCCGGTCGGCACACATTTCGATGCCGTTGCCCTCGGGGTCATGGAGGTAAACGGCTTCGCTCACCAGATGGTCGGCCGCGCCATCGAGCCGCCCGCCGAGCGCCGCGAAATGCGCAAGCCAGCGCCCCAGGTCGGCGCGGGACGGCAGCAGGAAGGCGGTGTGGAACAGCCCGGCCGTTGCCGGGTCGTCCGGCAGCGCGTCGGGCCGGTGCAGCAGGTCCAGGAACGCGGGGCCGCCGGCGCCCAGGCGGACGGCGTCGCCCTCCTGTCCGACGACTTGGAGGCCAACGACGTCGCGGTAGAACGCCGCCACGCGGCCGAGGTCGCGCACGGCGAGCGCCACCCCGCCGATGCGCAGCCATTCGGCAGCACCCTCCCCCGGAGGGCCGGGCGGATCATCGGGCGGGCGTTGCTGTGCGGGCGTATCCATAAGTCCTGCCTCGGATGCGATGGCTGATCCGTAAGGTGGTGCATCGTCCGGCTATGGGGAATGCCGGACTGCTCGGGGCGTTCGATACCTGCTATATCGACTGCATGGACCGGTTCCTGCAGCTTGCGGCCCTTGTGCGCACCGTGGACCGCGGCAGCCAGGCCGCGGCGGCGCGGGAGCTGGGCGTCACCGCGGCCATGGTCGGGCGCTACATCCAGGCGCTGGAGGACCGGCTGGGCACTCGGCTGCTCAACCGCACCACCGCCCGGCAAAGCCTGACCGAGGCCGGAACCGCCTTCTATGCCCGCGCCCAAGGCATCCTTGAGCAGATGGAGGAGGCGGAAACCAGCGCCGCCGACCGGCAGGCGGAGCCGCGCGGCACGCTGCGGGTCAACGCGCCCATGAGCTTCGGCACGCGCCACCTCGCCGCCGCCATCGCCGAGTTCGGCCGGGGCAACCCGCGGCTGCGGGTCGATCTGGTGCTCAACGACCGCGTGGTGGACCTGGTGGAGGAGGGCTACGACGTGGCGGTGCGGATCGGGCGGCTGGCGGACACCGGCCTGATCGCCCGTCGCTTGTCGCCCTGCCGCCTCGTCGCGTGCGCCGCGCCGGCCTACCTGGAACGCCGCGGCTGGCCGGCGGCGCCGGCGGACCTGCAAGGGCATGACTGCCTGCTGTACGCCTACGCCAGCCACGGCGGCACCTGGCGCTTCGGTGGCGAGGGGGAAGAGCAGGAGGTCCGGGTGTCCGGCAGCCTGGTGGCCAACAACGGCGACGCGCTGATGGCCGCGGCGCTGGCCGGACAGGGCATCGTCCTGCAGCCCACCTTCATCGTCGGCGAGGCGCTGCGGGAAGGCCGGCTGCTGCCGATACTGCCGGGCTGGCGGGTGGCGGACCATACCATGTACGCCGTTTACTCCTCCGCCCGGCACCTGTCGCCGAAGGTGCGCCGCTTCGTCGATTTCCTCGCCGCCCGGTTCCGTGATCCGCCGCCTTGGGACGCCGGCATTGAAGGGCCGGGCCAGGCGGGCTAGGCTGCACGATGTTTCCTCGCTTCGCACCGCCCAGCGATGCTTGAGGTCGCCACTGTCGTGGGCAGCGCGATACTGCCGCACGTTCCCGCCCTGGCCCGGCTGCGCCGCATCGTGTTCCGCGATTGGCCGTACCTCTACGACGGCGACGACGCCTACGAGGCCGAGTACCTCGCCACCTACGCGCGCTGCCCGCAGGCGGCGCTGGCCATCGCCTGGAACGGGGCGGAGCCGGTGGGCATGTCCTCCTGCCTGCCGCTGCGGGACGAGACCGGCAACGTGCTGGCGCCGTTCCGCGCGGCCGGGCTGGACCCGTCCCGTTGGTTCTACTTCGGGGAAAGCGTGCTGCTGCGGGAGCATCGCGGCGCCGGGGTGGGCGTCGCGTTCTTCGAGCGGCGGGAAGCCCATGCGCGGTCGCTCGGCGGCTACGGCCACGCCGCGTTCTGCGCCGTGCAGCGCCCGGACGACCACCCGATGCGCCCGGCGGACGCGGTGCCGCTCGACGGGTTCTGGCGCCGCCGCGGCTTCAGCCCGCGCCCCGGCCTGACGTGCCGCATGCGCTGGCGCGACGTGGGGCATGAGGGCGAGACGGACCACCTCATGCAGTTCTGGACCAAGGACCTCGCCGGGGACGCGCCATGACGCTGCGCCTGGGCGTGCTGCAATACCCGGTCACGCGGATCAGCAGCCTGGCCGAATACGCCGGCAAGCTGGACCGGCTGGTCGCTGCGGGTGCTGCGGGGGGCGGGCAGCTTCTGGTCATGCCGGAATACGCCTGCATGGAAACGGCCACCGCCTTCGGCACGGCGCCGGAGCCGGCGGCGGAGCGGGACGCGGTGTGCGCCGCCTCCCCCGAGATCCTGGGCATCATGCGCGCCGCCGCGCGCCGCCATAACGTTTGGCTGCTGCCTGGCACGCTGCCGTGGCGGTCCGGCGCGCGCATCGTGAACCGCGCGCCGCTCATCGCCCCGGACGGCCGCCTCGCGTTCCAGGACAAGCAGGTGATGACCCGGTTCGAGGCGGAGCAGTGGGCCATCGGCGCCGGCGCTCCGCAGCGCGTGTTCGAGACCGCCTGGGGCCGCGTCGGCATCGCCATCTGCTACGACGCGGAGTTCCCAAGCGTCGTCCGCGCCCAGGTCGAGGCCGGCGCCTGGCTGATCCTGGTGCCCACCTGCACCGACACGACCCACGGCTTCAACCGCGTGCGCCTGTCGGCCCGGGCGCGGGCCATCGAGAACCAGTGCTTCGTGGCCGTGTCCCCCACCGTGGGCGACGCGCCGTGGCTTGCCGCGCTTGACTGCAACCGCGGCCGGGCGGGCGTCTATGGCCCGGCAGACCGCGGCTTCCCCGAGGACGGCGTGATCGCCGAGGGCGCGGACGCGGCGGGCTGGCTTTGGGCCGATCTTGACCCGGCGCGGCTCGATGCGGTGCGGGAGCACGGCGCCGTGCGCAACCACCATGACTGGCCGCCGGCCTGGTCCCGGGCCGAGCCGGCGGCGGTGGCCGAACTGCAGCCATTCGAGGACATGCGATGACCGAAGCCGAAACCCTGGTGCGGGCCTACTACGCGGCGTTCAACGCCGGGGACCTCCCCGCCATGCTGGCGCTGCTGAGCGACGATGTCGAGCACGGCATCAACCAGGGCGGGCGCGAGGTCGGGCGGGACGCCTTCGCCCGCTTCATGGCCGGCATGGACGAGAGCTACAGCGAGCGCCTGGCCGACCTCGTGGTGATGACCGAACCCTCCGGCACGCGCGCCGCCGCCGAGTTCGTGGTGCACGGCACCTACAAGCACACCGCCCTCGGCTTGCCGGACGCGCGGGGCCAAACCTACGTCCTGCCGGCAGGGGCGTTCTTCACGCTGCGCGGCGGCCGGGTGGCGCGGATCGACAACTTCTACAACCTCCAGGACTGGCTGCGCCAGGTGCAGGGGTCCTGATCCAGCTTGCAGGGCGTATAAGCGAAGCGTCATACGCCGACGTGCGGCGCTGCGTGGCGGCGGAAGGCGCTGACGCTTTTCCGCCCTACGAAGGTGTCGCCACCTCGTCGTCGCCCGCCTGGCGCGGCGCAACGGGCGTGAAGGCGCAGCGGTCCGGCTTGAGGTCGATCAGCGGCGTGCCGTCCAGGCAATCCAGGCCGCGCACCAGGAGGCTATTCCCCTCGATGCCGAGCAGGCGCACCAGGCTGGTGCCGATGGGGTTGGGCCGCACGGGGGAGCGGAGCGAGAAGGTGCCGCGGGCGGAGCCGTCATTCGCCGGGCTTTGCCGCAGCAGGTCGCGCCGGGACAGGTGCAGCCAATACAGCACCTCCAGGTGCTCGCACTGCCCTACGCCTTCCAGCCCGGCCGGCGCCCAGGGCGCGAAAACCTCGATCCGACAGGTCGGGCCGTCAAGCCGGCCCTGGCGCGGGCAAAGCAGGCGGTCGGTCCAGGGCGTGTGGATGCGCCCGATGAAGAACACCCCGGCATCCGGGGCCGCCGGCAGCGCCGCAGCGGTTTCGCCCGCCCTGATCTCGTTCAACCGCACCATGCCTGGATGAGTCAGCCGGCGTCGCTGGCGCCCTGGCCGACCGCCTCCGCGGGCGCGGTGGCGCGAGCGACCGGGCTTTTGGCATCCGGCCAGGTCCGCAGCGCCGTCGCCACCAGCGGATCGAGGCCGGCTCCGCCCGCCCGGGCGAACGCCAGGAACCCCGAACGCATCTTGGGCGTCCAGAACGCCACGAGATGGTCGCGGATGCCGGCGCAGGCCTGCTCCTCCGGGTAGGCGCGGAAGAAGCCTGCGACTTCATTGGCCATCCGCGCCAGCTTTTCCGGTGTCATCGCCTGCTACTCCGCGGCATCAAGGGGAGCAGCAATCCGAGTGAGCGACACGTCCTCGTCGAAGAAGCGCGCCTGCCAGTCGGACGGCCGGTTGGTCCGCCGCACCTGCACCGCCGTCACCTTGTACTCCGGGCAGTTGGTGGCCCAATCGGAGAAGTCGGTCGTGATGACGTTGGCGCCGGTCTTGGCGTGGTGGAAGGTGGTGTAAACCACGCCGGGCTGCATCCGCTCGCTGATGCGGGCGCGCAGCGCGATGTCGCCGGAGCGGCTTTCCAGCGCCACCAGGTCCCCATCCTGCACGCCGCGGCTTTCGGCGTCGAACGGGTGGATCTCCAGCACGTCCTCCTCGTGCCAGCGGCTGTTCTCGGTGCGCCGGGTCTGCGCGCCGACGTTGTATTGGGACAGGATGCGCCCGGTGGTCAGGATCAGCGGGAACAGCGCGCCGGTGCGCTCCTCCGTCGGCACGAACTCCGTCAGCATGAACCGGCCCTTGCCGCGCACGAAGCGGTCCACGTGCATCATCGGCGTGCCCAGCGGCGCGGCGTCGTTGCACGGCCATTGCAGCGAGCCTTGGGCGTCCAGCTTGGCATAGGACACGCCGGCGAAGCTCGGGGTGAGGCGCGCGATCTCGTCCATGATCTCGCCGGGGTGGCCGTAGCTCATGGGAAAGCCGAGCGCGTTGGACAGCGCGACCGTCGCCTCCCAATCGGCCAGCCCGCCCAGCGGCGACATCACGCGGCGCACCCGGTTGATCCGCCGCTCCGCGTTGGTGAAGGTGCCGTCTTTCTCCAGGAACGACGACCCCGGCAGGAAGACGTGGGCGTATTTCGCGGTCTCGTTCAGGAACAGGTCCTGCACCACGATGCACTCCATCGCCTGCAGCCCGGCGGTGACGTGCTGGGTGTCGGGGTCGGACTGCGCGATGTCCTCGCCCTGGATATACAGCGCCTTGAACGTGCCCTCCACCGCGTCGTCCAGCATGTTGGGGATGCGCAGGCCGGGATCGGCGGACAGCGGCACGCCCCAGAAGCTTTCGAACATCTCCCGCGCCGCGTCGTCCGAGACGTGGCGGTAGCCCGTCAACTCGTGCGGGAAGCTGCCCATGTCGCAGGCGCCCTGCACGTTGTTCTGGCCGCGCAGCGGATTCACCCCGGCGCCGAGCTTGCCGATGTTGCCCGTCGCCATGGCAAGGTTCGCCATCGCCATCACGGTGGTGGTGCCCTGGCTGTGCTCGGTGACGCCCAGCCCGTAGTAGATGGCGGCATTGCCCCCCGTGGCGAACAGCCGCGCGGCCGCGCGCACCTCGGCGGCCGGCACGCCGGTCAGCGCCTCAGTCGACTCGGGCGCGTTGTGCTCCTGCGCGATGAAGCGCGCCCAGCTTTCGAACTCCGCCAAGTCGCACCGCTCCCGCACGTATTCTTCGGCGACCAGGCCCTCGGTGACGACCACGTGGGCCATCGCGTTCAGCAAGGCGACGTTGGTGCCGGGCAGCAACGGCAGGTGGTGCTGCGCCTCGATGTGGGGCGACCGCACAAGGTCGATCCGCCGCGGGTCGGCGACGATCAGCTTGGCGCCGGCGCGCAGCCGCCGCTTCATGCGCGACGCGAACACCGGGTGCCCGTCCGTCGGGTTGGCGCCGATCACCAGGATCACGTCGGAATGATCGACGGAGGCAAAATCCTGGGTGCCCGCCGAGGTGCCCAGCGTGGCGCTGAGGCCGTAGCCGGTGGGCGAGTGGCAAACCCGGGCGCAGGTATCGACGTTGTTGTTGCCGAACGCGCCGCGGATCAGCTTCTGTACCAGGAAGGTTTCTTCATTGGTGCAGCGGGACGAGGTAATGCCGCCCACGCTGTCCCGGCCGTGCTGCGCCTGGATGCGCTTGAACTCGCTGGCCGCGTGGGCGATGGCCTGCTCCCACGTCACCTCCTGCCACGGGTCGGTGATCGCCGCGCGGATCATCGGCTTGGTCTTGCGATCCTTGTGCGTGGCGTAGCCGAAGGCGAAGCGCCCCTTCACGCAGGAATGGCCGGCGTTGGCCTTGCCATCCTTGTAGGGCACCATGCGGACCAGGGTTTCCCCCTTCATCTCCGCCTTGAAGGAGCAGCCGACGCCGCAGTACGCACAGGTGGTCACGACCGAATGCTCGGGCGTGCCGAGCGCGATCACCGACTTCTCGTTCAGCGTCGCGGTGGGGCACGCCTGCACGCAGGCACCGCAGGACACGCACTCGGACCCCATGAAGTCGGTGCCGCCGGCGGAGATCTTGGACGCGAAGCCACGGCCCTCCATCGTCAGCGCGAAGGTGCCCTGGGTTTCCTCACACGCCCGCACGCAGCGGGAGCAGGCGATGCACTTGCTGGCCTCGAAGGTGAAGTACGGGTTGCTCTCGTCCGTCGGCGCTTGAAGGTGGTTTGCGCCGTCGTAGCCGTAGCGCACTTCGCGCAAACCCACCTTTCCCGCCATGTCCTGCAACTCGCAGTCGCCGTTGGCCGAGCAGGTCAGGCAGTTCAGCGGGTGGTCGGAGATGTACAACTCCATCACCCCGCGCCGCCGCTTGGCGATGCCGGCGTTTTGCGTGTGCACCACGAGGCCCTCTTCCGCCGGGGTGGTGCAGGAGGCCGGGTAGCCCCGGCGGCCCTCGATCTGCACGATGCACAGGCGGCAGGAGCCGAACGGCTCCAGGCTGTCGGTCGCGCACAGTTTTGGAACTTGCGTGCCCATGCTGGCCGCGGCAGCCATGATGGACGTGCCGCGCGGCACCGTCACCGATTGACCGTCGATGGTGAGCGTCACCGTCGCTTCGGCAATACGGATGGGCGTGCCGGTGTCCAGTTCGCGGATCAGGGCCATGCCGTGCGTCTCCTATTCTGCCGTGACGAGCAGGCGCCCGGTGCGGTCGAAATCCTCGGGAAAGTGGGTCAGCGCGCTGTTCACCGGCACGGGCGTCAGCCCGCCCATGGCGCACAGCGAGGCGTCCGTCATGGTCTCGCACAGGTCGTCCAGCACGGCGAAGTTCTTCGCCGGCTCGATGCCCGCCACGATGCGGTCGATGACTTCCATGCCGCGCACTGCGCCGATGCGGCAGGGCGTGCACTTGCCGCAGCTTTCGGCGGCGCAGAACTCAAAGGCGAAGCGCGCCTGCTTTGCCAGGTCCACCGTGTCGTCGAACAGCACGACGCCGCCGTGGCCCAGCAAGCCACCAGCCCGGGCCATCGCCTCGTAATCGAGCGGCGTGTCCAGCAGCGCCTCCGGGAAGTACGCGCCGAGCGGCCCGCCCACCTGCACCGCGCGGAACGGACGGCCGCTCGCGGTCCCCCCGCCCCAATCCTCGACCAAGCTGCGGATGGTCGCGCCGAACGGGATTTCCACCAGCCCGCCCCGCGCCACGTTGCCGGCAAGCTGCACCGGCAGGGTGCCGAGTGACCGCCCGGTGCCGAACCCGGCGTAGGCCGCGGCCCCATTCGCCATGATCCAGGGCACGCTGGCGAGCGACAGGACGTTGTTCACCACGGTCGGACGGCCGAACAGCCCCTCGATGGCCGGCAGCGGCGGCTTGGCGCGCACCATGCCCCGCTTGCCTTCCAGGCTTTCCAGCAACGAGGTTTCCTCGCCGCAGATGTAGGCCCCAGCGCCCATCCGCACCTCGATGTCGAAGGCATGGCCGGACCCCATGATATCCGAACCCAGCAGCCCCGCCCGGCGCGCGGCCTCAACCGCCTGGCGCATGGCGCGGATGGCGTGCGGGTACTCGGACCGGGTGTAGATGTAGCCCTTGGTCGCCCCCACCGCGACGGCGGCGATGGTCATGCCCTCGACCAAGCTGAGCGGGTCGCCCTCCATCACCATGCGGTCGGCAAAGGTGCCGCTGTCCCCCTCGTCGGCGTTGCAGACGATGTACTTGCGGTCCGCCTCCACCAGCCGGACGGTGTTCCACTTGATGCCCGTCGGGAACCCGGCGCCGCCGCGCCCACGCAAGCCCGACAGCTTGATCTCATCGACCACGGCCACGTCGCCCAGCGCCAGCGCCCGTTCCAGCCCGGCATATCCGCCATGGGCGCGGTAGTCCTCCACCGACGCCGGGTCGATGATGCCGCAACGGGCAAAGGTAAGCCGGGTTTGCCCGGCGAACCAGGGATGCTCCTCTGGGCGGCCGATCCGCAGCGCGTGCGCGCCCCCGTCCAGCAGCCCGGCATCCAGCAGGCCCGCCACGTCCGCCGCCTGCACAGGGCCGTAGGCGATGCGGCCCTCGGGCGTGTCCACCTCCAGCAGCGGCTCCAGCCAGACCGCGCCGCGCGTGCCGGTCCGCACCAGGTCCAGCGCCAGGCCACGCCGCGCGGCCTCCGCTTGCAGGGTGCGCGCCACGCGGTCGGCGCCGAGCGCCAGCGCCGCCATGTCCTTCGGCAGATAGATGCGGGTCATGTGCGCCGTGCTTCCTCGGTGGCCTCAAGCAGCTTTGCGTCGTCGAGCCGGGCCAGCGGCTCGCCGTCCAGCAGTGCTGCGGGGCCGCAGGCGCACAGGCCCAGGCAGAAGGTGGGTTCCACGGTCAGGCTGCCGTCCCCGGTCGTGCCGCCCCATGCGATGCCGAGCCGCCCCAGCAGCCGGTCCGCC
>CAXSEX010000102.1:0-7706 GCA_964236415.1 uncultured Acetobacteraceae bacterium
CAGGAGCAACAGCGACCTGATCGACGACGAGGCCGACCGGAAGCAAGGACAACAGCGACTTGGACAAAGGACAGGGAGCACTCCGAGTGGGATGGCCTGCCCTTTATATGATCATTGCCGCCCGCCAGCGCAGCACAGTTGCACCGAGAATGCGGAAGGACCGGTTCCTGATGTCGCTTGATAGATGGTCCGCCAGCAGCATGACCGGCAGCATCAGCGTAGAGGCGCTGACCTGGCCGGCCGCGGTGGCGAGCGGCGGGATGCCCATGCGCCGGAACCGGCGTCCGAAGATGCCGGCCAAGGCGTAGGAGAGCGCCGCAGCCAAGCAGGCAAGCTGCGCCGAGACCTCCGCGCCCGAGCCGCCCAGCGCGTCGGCGCCGACCAACACCGCAACGCCAGCAAAGCCGATGGCGACGCCAGCCGCCTTCGGCCAGGTCAGCCTTTCGTCGGCCGTGCAGACGTGCGCGGCCAGCACGGCGAACAGCGGCGTGGCGGCGTTGAGGATTGAGGCCAGCCCGCTCGCGATACGGTGCTGGCCCCAGACGATCAGCGCGAAAGGCAGCACGTTGTTGAGCAGCCCCATGCCGAAGAACGCCGCCCAAATCCCGGCCTGCCCCGGCATCCGCTGCCCGAGCAGGCGCATGATCGAGAGCAGCGCCACGGCCGCCACGGCGACCCGGAGCCAGACCAGCGTGAGGGACGGCAGCTCGCGCACAGAGACACCGTTGAAGAAGAAGGAGCCGCCCCAAAGCGCCGCGAGCGCCAGCATTGCCCATCCCGCCCTGCCCATCACGGGTCCCGACACGCCAGGGCTTGCCATGTTCACGCCCTATACCTTGTTCCAGGCGCAAAATGCGGGCGATGAGGCGTCGGCGTAGTCCGGTTCTTGCTTTCCTTATCGGCTGAGGCGGATGAACCGCTCGGCCAGCGCGACGTCCTCCGCGATCCGCGTCCGCCGGGCCGCCGCCTCGGCGTCCTCGCCCCACCCTTCCATCTGGAACAGCTCGTCCAAACTCGCCAGCTCATGCGCGGTCGCGGCGTCCAGCGCGCCCTCCGCGAGCGCCAGGCCCAGCACCGCGCTGCCCAGCAGCGGCACCGCGACGCCCAGCGCCGCAAGCGTCGGCACGGATTGCCCGGCCATCGCCCGGCGGACCGCATCGAGCGCCGCCGGGTCCTGCGCCCGGTGCATGATGCCCGTGGTCACGTCCAGCCGCGCGCCGAACCGCCGGGCCGCCCAATCCAGCCAGGGCTGCCAGGCATGGGCCTGCCGCGCCACCAGCGCCGCCGGGGCCTCCGCGCGGTAGCACAGCAGGTCGCTTTCGGCATATTGCGCGAGGGCCGCGGCGACGGGCGCCGGGTCGGGGGCGATGCGGTCTTGCGCGGTGCCGGCCAGGCGGGTCAGCGGCACGTTGTCCATGGACATCGCGCCACCCTTCGCGCCACCCGCCCGTTGCCACTCGGCGGCGACCGCTTCCGCCAAGGCGGGGGCGGCGACCGTGAGCGGCTTGCCGCCCGGAATGCGCATCGGCTTGCCGTCCAGCAGCACGGCGAACCCGTCCTCGGTCGGCGCCACGGCGGCAGTGTCCCAGAAACGAAGCACGCGGTTGTTCCTTATCGCAAAAGGCTGCGCAGCAGGTCGGCCGGCTTCAAGCTGCGCGGCGGTTCGGTCGAGGCGGCGCTTGGCGCCGGTGCCGGGCCAGCCTGGCCGCCGCGCGCCGCGGCCAACTGCGCCGGGCAGGCGTCCGGGCCCGGCGTGGCGCCGATCACCAACCCGCCCCGCGCGGGTCCGCTCGCCGCGACCTGCGGCCGGGGCGCGCGCCAGGGTCCGGCCAGGTGCACGGGCGCTGCCACCCAGGTGCTGCCCAGGCGCACCAGCGCATGGAGGCGCAGGTCAAGCGTCTCGTCCGCGAGGCTCACCCCGCCCTCGCCGTCCAGGTGCAGGCGGGTGGTGTCCAGCAGCATCGCCCGGGTTGCCGCCTGTCCTCCCGCGGCATCGAACCGCAGGGCCAGGCAGCGCACTGCGCTTTGCCCGCCCAACTCCATCGGCAAGCCCCGCAGGGCGGTTCCGAGCAAGCCGGCCATCCAGGCATTGTCCAGTTCGCCGTCCACCATCGCCAAGCCCAGGTGCCCGTCGAGCGACGCCGCGATGGCCCGGACGCTGTT
Organism: uncultured Acetobacteraceae bacterium; assembly: GCA_964236415.1. GTDB lineage: Bacteria > Pseudomonadota > Alphaproteobacteria > Acetobacterales > Acetobacteraceae > CAHJXG01. Next base: position 2,164 of record CAXSEX010000102.1, read on the forward strand.
GCCGGCGCCCTTGAGCTGCACGTCGGCATCGACCTGGCCCGCCATGCTTTCCGGCGCCCCGAACCCCGCCAGGATCGGCCCCAAGGCGAGGCCCGGCGCTTTCAGCCGGAACTCCACGGTGGGGACCGGGGCCGCCGCGTCCGCAAGCAGGGTTGCCTGCACCGCACCGCCCGGCGCCTGCGCCTGCACGGGGTCCAGCCGCAGCGCCCCGTCCTGCAGCAGCAGCCGGCCCGTCACCGCGCGGTAGGACGCGCCGTGCCACAGGACCTCGTTCAGCATCAGGTTCAGGTCGGCATCGGCCCGCCACAGGAGAAAGAACGGCAGCGGCCGGTCAGACAATAGCGGGGCCGGCAGCGCGGCACTGGGAGGAACCGGCGCCGGCTGCACCGGCGCAGGCGGCGGAGCATCCGCCGGGGCGGCCATGGGCTGGGCAAGCAGCGCACCGAGGTCGAGCTTCTGCGACGCCAGCGTGCCCCGCATCGAGGGCCGCGGCGTCCGGCCCAGCACGACATCGCCCGACACGTCCCCTTGCGCCGACGCCAGGCGCATTCCCCGCAGCGCGACGGCGCCCGCCCCTGTCGCCGCAACCCGGGCGTCGAACTCCACATCCCGCAGCGGCGGCAGCGCCAGCCCGGCCAGCGCGCCCAGCGCCGCCAGGTCGGGCACCCGCGCGGACACCGCGAGGTCAGTCCGGCCCGTCTCCGCCAGGCCCCGGGCCTCCACCGTCGCGCCCGCCGCGGCCAGCGCCGCCCGACCCTGCACCGGTCCGCCGGCCAGCAGCGCCGCCAGGCTCTCGGCCTGGGCCGTGACGGCGACCGGCGCCGAACCCGCCAGCGCGTCGGCGGCGATGGTGACGGGCTGCGCCATCGCCGGCGCCGTGAGCGTCGCATGGGTCAGCTTGACGCCCGGCAGCCAGGCCGAAAGGTCCGCGGCGCCGACTTGCGCCCGCACGTCGGCCCAGCCGTCCGGCAGCAGCCGGGCCAAGGCCTGAACGTCGTGCAGCGGCGGCAGCGCGCGGCCCAGCGCCGGCTCCAGCGCGAGGAGGTCGGCCACGCTGGCCTGCAGCGCCAGCGCGCCCCCCGGCCCGAGCGTGCCGTTCGCGCCGGCCTGGACGCCGCGGCCCCCCAACGCCACCCGCAAAGGCCAGGGTGCGGTGCCGATGCTCGCCAGCGGCCCCGTCGTGCCCGTCAGGCCGAGGTCGAGGCCCCCCAGCGACAGCGTTCCCGAAAGCGCCACGGGTTCCCCCGGCCCCGGCGCGGCGGCCTCGGCCGTGGGCGCCAGCAGCGTGACGAGGCCCGTGCCGGTGCGCCAGCCGATCCGGCCGTCGAGGACGCGCACGGCATCGACGGCAACCTCCATCCGCGCCGCCGGCCGGGCCGCGGCACCCGGCGCCCCGGCGGGTGCCGCGGGCGGCGTGAACTGCCAGTTGGGCCGGCCCGCCGCGTCGCGCTCCAGCAGGATGTCCGGCTCAACCAGGGTGAGGCCACGCACCTCCACCCGGCGGGACAGCAAGGGGAGCAGGGCAATCCGCACGTCGAGCTGCGCCGCGTGCGCCATGGCCGGGCGGGACAGGCCCGGCGGGTTGGACAGGGACACGTCCCGCAGCGCAACCGTGGGCACCAGCGACCAGGTCAGGCCCACCGATCCGGCGATGGTCAACTCCCGCCCGGTGGAGCGCCGCACCGCGTCGGCCAGCCGGAGCTTCAGCGCGTCGGCATCGAACGACGCCGCCGCCGCGACGACGACCGCCACGGGCAGCAGCACGGCGGCAGCAACGGCGACCAGGCCGACACGGCGTCCACGGGTCATCAAGAACGGGTGGGCGCCTGGAGCCGCCCGGCGTGGAAGCCCAGGGTGGCAAAGGTTTCGCGCATGTGCGGCGGCAATTCGGCCTCCACCACCAGCCGCCCGCCCGCGGGGTGCGGCAGGTCCAGCGCGCGGGCATGGAGGTGCAGCTTGTCCGACAAGCCCTCCACCAACGCGGAGCCGGCGCCGTTGTGGTCGGGTTCGTGGTACTTCAGGTCGCCCACGATGGGCGCCCCGATGCCCACGCTGTGCACCCGGAGCTGGTGCGTCCGCCCGGTGATCGGCGACATCTCCAGCCAGGCGAGCTTCTGCCCGGCATGGTCCAGCGTCCGGTAGTCCGTCACCGCCCGCAGCCCTTCCTTGTCGTCCCGCGCCGCCGGCACGCTGCGCTCCCCGCGCGGCCCGGTGTAGCGGAGCAGCGGCATGTCGATCCGCCCTTCCACCGGCACCGGCCGGCCGGCGACCACCGCCCAATACGTCTTCTGCACGTCCCGGCCGCGGAACGCCGCCGCCAGCCGCGCCGCCGTGCCCGGCGTGCGCGCCAGCACCAGGACGCCCGACGTGTCGCGGTCCAGCCGGTGCACCAGCCGCGGCCGGTGCTCGCTGTCGCCGCGCAGCCCGTCCAACATGCCATCCAGGTGCCGGGCAATGCCGGGGCCGCCCTGCACCGCGAGGCCGTGCGGCTTGTTCAGCACGATCACGGCGTCGTCCCGATACAGCACCATGCGCTCCAACTCGCGGGCGATCTCGGGGTTGAAGACGTGGACCACGGGCGGCGGCTCGGCGGCGGGCGGCAGCGGCGGCACGCGGACGGCCTGGCCTGGCGCCAGGCGGGTGCCGGCGTCCGCCCGGCGCCCATCGATGCGGACCTGCCCGGTGCGGCACAGCTTCTGGATCGCGCCTTGGGTGACGCCGGGGAAGTGCCGGCGGAACCAGCGGTCCAGGCGCAGGTCGGCCTCGTCCTGCGTCACCGCACGGGTTTGCACGGTCATGCTCATGGGTCCTGCCTCAGCTTGGCCCAGTGGTCCAGCCGCCGCGCCACCTCGCGTTCGAAGCCGCGGTCCACCGGGCGGTAAAAGGCCGGGCGGTCCATGCCGTCCGGGAAGTAGTTCTGGCCGGAGAACGCATCCTCCGCATCGTGGTCATAGGCGTAGCCCTTGCCATAGCCCAGGTCCCGCATGAGCCGGGTCGGCGCGTTCAGGACATGGGCAGGCGGCGGCAGGCTGCCGGTCGCCTTTGCCGCCGCCAGCGCCTCCTTGTAGGCGACATACAGCGCGTTCGACTTGGGCGCGGTGCCCAAATAGACGATGGCTTGAGCGATGGCCAACTCGCCCTCCGGGCTGCCGAGGCGCTCAAAGGCGTCCCAAGCCGCCAACGCCTGGGGCAGCGCGCCGGGATCGGCCATGCCGACATCCTCCGACGCGAAGCGGACCAGGCGGCGCGCGACATAGCGGGCATCCTCGCCGCCTGCCACCATGCGGGCGAACCAATACAGCGCCGCGTCGGGATCGGAGCCGCGCAAGGATTTGTGCAAAGCAGAAATCAGGTTGAAATGCTCGTCTCGGTCCCGATCATACAGCGCGGCGCGGCGTCCGATGACGGCGGCAAGGCCCGAAGCGTCCAACAAGGGCTGCTCCGGCAGGCTGAGAAGCTGCTCCGCCATGTTGAGCAGGTAGCGCCCGTCCCCATCCGCCATCGCGCGCAAGGCGCCGCGCGCTTCCGGTGCGATAGGCAAGGGCCGCCCGCTCGCCTGCTCGGCGCGGGCCAGCAGCAGGCCGAGCGCGTCGTCGTCCAGGCGGCGCAGCACCAGCACCTGGCAACGGGACAGCAGCGCGCCGTTCAGGGCGAAGGACGGGTTCTCGGTCGTGGCGCCCACCAGCACCACGGTGCCGTCCTCGACGACGGGCAGGAAGCTGTCCTGCTGCGCCCGGTTGAACCGGTGCACCTCGTCCACGAACAGCAAGGTGCGGGCGCCAAGCTGCCGACGCCGGGCCGCTTCTTCGAACACGCGCTTGAGTTCCGCGACGCCGGAGAACACCGCCGACACCGCGGTGAAGTGCAGCCCGGCGGCATCGGCGAGCAAGCGGGCAACCGTCGTCTTGCCGACGCCGGGCGGTCCCCACAGGATCAGGGACGCCAGGGCGCCGCGCCCCAGCATGCGGGTCAGGGCGCCGTCCTCGCCCACCAGATGCGGCTGACCGACCACATCGGCCAGCGCCGCTGGGCGCAGTTGCTCGGCGAGCGGCTTGAATGCCCCGGACGGAGTAGCAGGCGGCGATCCGAACAGGTCGGGGGAGGAGGGGGCAGGCCGCGTCATGAGGAGCGAAGTGGTGCGGCCAGCCCTCGGATGCGAGGAGAAGGCGCCGCGCTTAGGCGGCCTGCTGCTCCTCGTCCTCGATCGGGTCCGGACGCGGCCCGCTGTCCTGACCCTTGGCGGCGGGGTCGCGGTCAACCAACTCGATCACCGCCATGTCCGCCGCGTCGCCATAGCGCACCCCGGCCTTCAGCACGCGGGTGTAACCGCCGGGGCGGGCGCGGTAGCGGTCCGCCAGCGCGGAGAACAGCTTGGCGACGATCACCTCGTCCCGAAGCTGGGCATGGGCCTGGCGCCGGGCATGCAGGCCGCCGCGCTTGCCGAGGGTGATCAGCTTCTCCGCCACCGGGCGCAGCTCCTTGGCCTTGGGCAAGGTGGTGGTGATCTGCTCGTGCTTGATCAGCGCCACGGCCATGTTGCGGAACATGGCCTGACGGTGGCTGGAAGTGACACCCAGTTTGCGGCCGGAAACACCGTGGCGCATGGTAAAGCTCCTATAATCAACGCTTGGGCAGACCGGCTCAGAACGGCTCGTCGAGCCGCTTGGCCAAGTCCTCGATGTTCTCCGGCGGCCAGCCAGACACGCTCATGCCGAGCGACAGCCCCATGGCGGTCAGCACCTCCTTGATCTCGTTCAAGGACTTGCGGCCGAAGTTCGGGGTGCGCAGCATCTCCTGCTCGGTCTTCTGCACGAGGTCGCCGATATAGACGATGTTGTCGTTCTTCAGGCAATTCGCGCTGCGGACGGACAGTTCCAGTTCATCCACCTTGCGCAGCAGGTTGCGGTTGAACGGCAGGTCGTCGTGGATGTCGTCGGCGCGGGCAAGCTGCGGCTCGTCGAAGTTGATGAACAATTGCAACTGGTCCTGCAGGATACGCGCGGCCAGCGCCACGGCATCCTCCGGCGTCACCGCGCCGTTCGTCTCCACTTGCAGCAGCAGCTTGTCGTAGTCCGTCACCTGGCCCACGCGGGTTGGCTCGACCTTGTAGGACACCCGCTTCACCGGCGAGTAGATCGCGTCGATAGGGATCAGCCCGATGGGCGCGTCCTCCGGACGGTTGCTCGCCGCGGGGACGTAGCCCTTGCCGAGGTTGACGGTGAACTCCATGCCGAGCTTCACGCCATCGTCCAGCGTGCAGATCACCAGATCCGGGTTCATCACGTCGATGTCGGAGCCGGTCTGGATCTGCGCCGCCGTGACCTCGCCAGGTCCGGTGGCGGTCAGCACCATGCGCTTCGGCCCTTCCCCGTGCATCCGCAGCGCCAACTGCTTGATGTTGAGCACGATGTCGGTCACGTCCTCCCGGACGCCTGCAATGCTGCTGAACTCGTGCAGCACGCCGTCGATCTGCACCGCGGTCACTGCCGCCCCTTGCAGCGACGACAGCAGCTCGCGGCGCAAGGCGTTGCCAAGCGTCATGC
>CAXSEX010000102.1:7716-11663 GCA_964236415.1 uncultured Acetobacteraceae bacterium
CGCGCTCCAACGGCTCCGCCACCACGGTCGCGATGCGGTGCGGGTCGGACCCCGGCTCGACATCGAGCTTGTCCGGCTTGATCAGGGATTGCCAATTACGTTGGATGACCATGGATCATCTCCAAACAGAACAAGCGACGCCACCCACCGGTGGCGCCGCGCCAAAGGCGGAACAGTATAGTCAGACCCGGCGGCGCTTGCGCGGGCGGCAACCATTGTGCGGAATGGGCGTCATGTCGCGAATCGCCGTGATTGCGAAGCCCACCGCCTGCAACGCGCGCAATGCGCTTTCGCGGCCGGAGCCGGGGCCGCTCACCTCGATTTCCAGTGTCTCCATCCCGTGCTCGCGTGCCTTCTTGCCCGCGTCCTCCGCCGCGACTTGCGCCGCGTAAGGGGTGGACTTGCGGCTGCCCTTGAACCCCTGCATGCCGCTGGACGACCAGGCGATGGTGTTGCCCTGGGCATCGGTGATCGTCACCATGGTGTTGTTGAAGGTCGCGGCCACGTGCGCCACGCCGGAAATGATGTTCTTGCGTTCCTTCTTGCGGGGACGCGAAGAGGCGGGCTTCGCCATTCAGATGTTCCTATCAGTTCTTGCGCCGCCGAGGCGAGCGACACGCCGCCGAGGCGGCAGACGAGCCAGCCGCGGCGCGGCTACTTGGTGACTTTCTTCTTGCCGGCGATCGCCACGGCCTTGCCCTTGCGGGTCCGGGCGTTGGTGTGGGTGCGCTGCCCATGCACGGGGAGGCCCCGGCGGTGCCGCAGGCCGCGGTAGCACCCGAGATCCATGAGCCGCTTGATGTTCATCGCCACCTCGCGCCGCAGGTCACCCTCGACGCGGTAGTCACGGTCGATCAACTCGCGGATGCGCAACACCTCGTCATCGGACAACTGGTTGACCCGGCGGTCATCGGGGATCTCCAGCTTCTTGCAAATATCGACGGCGTTGGACGGGCCGATGCCGTAGATGTAGCGCAGGCTGATCAGCACGCGCTTGTTGGTCGGGATGTTCACACCGGCAATACGGGCCAAGCCAATAACTCCTCACCATCTCATAGCCATCCGGCACAGCGGCCGGGGCTGAGATCCTTGACAGGCCCTGCTCGCTTTCGCGCTGGAAGCCCTGAAAACAGAAATCACCCGGCGCAAGCGCCACAAGGCAAGACTGGGTGTTATACGCAGCGGTCAGCGCAAGTCAATGCGCCCACATCAACTTATCGTGACAGTTCGCTTCGGCACCCCCGCCAATACTGCCTCGATCTCCTGGGACACGGCGTCCACGTCCGCCATGCCGTCCAGCGTCACCAGCCGGCCGGTGTTGCGGTAGTGCGGCAGGATCGGCGCGGTCTGCGTGTGGTAGGCATCGAGCCGAGCCGCCACGGTTTCCCGCCGGTCATCCACCCGGCGGATGAACTCGTGGCCGCCGCACACGTCGCAGGCGCCCTCCACGCGCGGCGTCTGGAAATTGTCGTGGTAGCCCGCGCCGCAGGTCGCGCAGGTGAACCGCCCGGCGATCCGCTCCACCAGCGCGGTATCATCCACCTTGAGCTCGATCACCGCGTCGATTGGCGTGCCGGCATGTTCCAGCATCACGTCCAGCGCATCGGCTTGAGGCACGGTGCGGGGGAAACCGTCCAGGATGAAGCCGCGTGCCGCGTCCGGCTGCTGGATGCGCGTTTCCAGCATGGCGATGATCAGGTCGTCTGAGACAAGCTGCCCGGCCTCCATCACCGCCTTGGCGCGCTGCCCGACCACGGTGCCGGCCTTGACCTCGGCGCGCAGCATGTCGCCAGTCGAGACTTGGGCAATGCCGTGCCGCTGCTGCAGCCGCTTCGCCTGGGTGCCCTTGCCCGCACCGGGCGGCCCCAGCAGGATCAGGTTCATCGGGCGCGGCCCTTCACCCGCGACTTGCGGATCAGCCCCTCATACTGGTGGGCCAGCAGGTGCGACTGAATCTGCGTCACCGTGTCCATGGTCACGGACACGATGATCATCAGGCTGGTGCCGCCGAAGTAGAACGGCACACCGTAACGGCTGATGAGGATTTCCGGCAGCATGCACACGATGCACAGGTAGAGCGCGCCCACCGTCGTGAGCCGGGCGAGGATGCGGTCGAAGTAGTCCGCGGTGTTCGCGCCGGGCCGCACACCCGGGATGAACCCGCCATACTTCTTCAGGTTGTCCGCGGTTTCCTGCGGGTTGAACACCACCGCCGTGTAGAAATACGAGAAGAAGATGATCATCCCGGCATAGGCGAGCATGTACAGCGGCTCGCCGTGGCCCAGGCGCTGCCCGACCCAGGCGAGCCAGGAACTGGGATTGCTCTGCGAGAACCCGGCAATGGTCGCAGGGATCAGCAGGATGGAGCTTGCGAAGATCGGCGGGATCACCCCGGCCGTGTTCACCTTGAGCGGCATGTGCGTGCTGTCGCCGCCGAACATCCGCTGTCCGACCTGGCGCTTCGGATACTGGATGTTCACCCGGCGCTGCGCCCGTTCCATGAACACCACGAAGGCGATCACCGCGACGGCGATGGCCATGAAGGCCAGGATGAACACCGGGGACAGGGCGCCGGTCCGCCCGAGTTCCAGCAGGTTGGCCAGGGCATGCGGCAGGTTGGCGACGATGCCGGCGAAGATGATCAGGCTGGTGCCGTTGCCGACGCCACGCGCCGTGATCTGCTCGCCGATCCACATCAGGAACATCGTCCCGCCCACCAGCGTGACGACGCAGGAGGTGCGGAAGAACAGGCCGGGGTCGATCACGGCGGAGCCGTAGTTGCCACGCATCGACTCCAGCCCGACGGCGATCCCGTAGGACTGCACCAGGGCGATCAGCACCGTCAGGTAGCGGGTGTACTGGTTCAGTTTCTTGCGCCCGCTTTCCCCCTCCTTCTTGAGGGTCTCCAGCGAGGGCACGGCAGCGGACATCAACTGGATGATGATGCTGGCGCTGATATAGGGCATGATGTTGAGGGCGAACACAGTCATGCGGCCCAAGGCGCCGCCGCTGAACATGTCGAACATGCCCAGGATGCCGCCGCCATGCTGGGCCAGCATCTCGCCCATCACCGAGGCATCCACCCCGGGCACCGGGATGTAGGTGCCGATGCGATACACCAGCAAAGCACCCAGGGTGAACCAGATGCGCGACTTAAGCTCGGTGGCCTTGCCGAGCGTGCCGAGATTGAGGTTTGCCGCAAGCTGCTCGGCCGCTGAGGCCATGAACCATCCCCCTTATGCAGTCGTGGTGCCGGCGACGGCCCCTAACGGAGCCGGGGCACCACCATTGACCAAACTGTGCAGCCGGCCGGCCCAGGGAAGCAAGCCTTCATCGAACAATTGCTAAGACGAAGGGGCAGCGGGCGGCTCCGCCGGGCGGAGCAGCGTGACCGAGCCGCCGGCGGCTTCCACCGCCGCGACCGCCGCCGCCGATGCGCCCGACACGGTGATCGTGATCGCCCGCGTCACCGTTCCCGTGGCAAGAAGCCGCACGCCGTCCACCTTGTTCAACCGCGCGAGTCCCGCCGCCTGCAACGCTTCCGCCGTGATTGGTTGGCCCGCAGGAAGCCGGCCCGACTCCAGCGCCTTCTCGATGGCGCCCAAGTTGACCGGGGCATACTCCTTGCGGAACATGTTGTGGAAGCCGCGCTTCGGCAAGCGCCGGTAGATCGGCAGCTGCCCACCCTCGAACCCGTTCAGCGCGACGCCTTCACGCGCTTTCTGGCCCTTGACGCCCTTGCCGGAGGTCTTGCCCTTGCCGGACCCGATGCCGCGGCCGAGCCGCTTCGACTTGAGGTGGGCGCCGGGGTTGTCCCGTATCTCGTTCAGCTTCACGACTATTCCTCCACCCGGACCAGGTGGGCGACCTTGCGCAGCATGCCGCGCACCGAGGGCGTGGCCTCAAGCTCACGGGTCCGCCGCAGCTTGCCTAGGCCCAGTCCGGCC
>CAXSEX010000103.1:0-11623 GCA_964236415.1 uncultured Acetobacteraceae bacterium
CCCCAGGATGGAAACGAGTTCGCCGTGGCGGATCTCAAACGAAACCTTGTCGAGGATGCTCATGCCGCCATACGCGAGCGATACGTCCCGGAACGCGATCACCGGCCCCGCCGTGCTGGCGACCCGCCTGAGGGCGTCACCGCGGCTCGGCTCCTCAAGGGGTCGGAGCATGGACGGCTTCACCTTTCAAACTCCTGCAAATCGCCAGTCCCGCTCCGGCCTGTCATGGTCGGGAGGCTGGCGGCGCCTCGAAGTCCTGGCGCAGGCCGAAAGCGCCGGTTGGCTGTGCGCGCGGCGCGGCAACGCCGAACGGCTCACGGCGGTCGTATTCGAGCGCGACCCCATTCATGGTCATGAAAGTCGCGCCTTGCGCCGTCAGCGTTTCGATCAGCCTTTCGAGCGCCATCATGCGATGGCCCCGTCCCATGCAGTAGGGGTGGAAGGTGTAGGTGATCACGCCCCATTCCACCGTCCTCGTCATGTAAAGATAGTCGTTGACCCAGTTCTCCAGCACCGCGCCGGCGTTCATCAGGCCTGGCTGAACCCAGTTCGGGGTGCGGACCAGCTCAAAATGGGGGGCGTCATCAAGCGACCAGCTCACCGGGATTTCGATGAGAGGGGTAGGGCTGCCGAAGACCGCGGGCTGCTCGAGGGTGATCACGTCCCCGGTCCGCGTCCGGTAGGGCGTGTAGTCCTGGGCCATGCCGTTGCTGCCGTAAAGGAAGCCGTGCTTGAGCAACAGCTCCACGCTGTGGGGGCTCATGTCCCAAACAGGTGAGCGGTACCCGGACGGGTATCGGCCGGTGATCGCCCGCAGGGTCTCGCTCGCGCGCAGCAGCCCGGCCTCCTCTTCCTCCCGCGACATCTGCAAAGGCGAGAGGTGGGTCCAGCCATGGTTGGCAAGCTCGTGGCCGTCATCGTGGACCGCACGCACGGCGTCCGGGTACGTCTCCGCGGTGTGGCCGGGCACGAACCAGGTGCACTTGATGCCGAAGCGCCCGAGCAACGCCCGGATGCGCTCCGCGCCCACCAGGCCGAACTCGCCGCGCGAGATCGGCATCGGCGTGGTCATGCCGCGGGCGATCCAGAGCGACAGCGCGTCGAAGTCGAAGGTTAAGCAGACGATGTGCTTGGGCATGGCTCGTTCCTGGCCGACTGGCCTCATCAGTGTTTCTGGGCAAGAAAGGCCTGCATCGGGGCGGTGTCGATCAAGCCGTCCCACGAGGCCGGCTCGGACTTGATGCGATCCGTTTGAACGAGAAAGCGCGCGACGTCCCGGCAGAGCGCGAACGTTCCGCCGGACTGCGGCTGGCCGGGGGAGCCGAGGTACTCCGGCGTGAGCTGAGCCTCGTAGCTCGGGACGGTTACGTTTTGACGGGCCAGCAGCTGGGCAAACGCCTCAGGCGTCATGTTCAACCGCTTCGCTTCCGGCAGGATGGCCGCGCCCGGATCGCGGTCGAATGCGCTGGTCGCATCTTGCCAAGCTGCGAACCAGCGTTCGAAAGCCCCGGGATTTGCTTGCAGGAACTCGCGCCTTGCAACCAAGTAGACGCCCGCCTTCAAACCGATGCTCTCGGTCGTCGCGAGCCGGATGGCGCCCAGCTTCTCGACCTCCCCGATGTTCGGCTCCCAGGTGAGCGCCGCGTCGATCTGCTGCGCGATGTACGCCGGCGGCATGGCTGCGGGAGCCAGGTTCACCAACGTGACGTCCTGCTGCGTCAACCCAGCCGAGGCCAGCGCCCTGAGCAAATGGAAGTGGCTTGTCGAACCCAGCGAAACCCCGACCTTCTTTCCTTTCAGATCCTTGATCGTCGCGATCCCAGCCTCCCTTCGCCCGACCAGCCGAACGTTCGATCTATGCGTGTTGAGGATCGCGACGATCGTCAGCGGAAGGCCATTGACGAAGCCCGAGACCGTCGGCAACTCGCCCAAGAGGGCCGCGTCGATCTCTCCTGCAGCCAACGCCGGCAGGATGGCTGGCCCTGCCGGGAACGGCTTGAGGTCCAGCTTCAACCCATGCTTGCCGAAGACCCCGTTTGACAACGCGAAGGTGAGTTGGGTGTTCACGTCCCCGGTCTGCCAACCGAGCCGCATGGCCTGAGCATGCGCCGTGGCGTCGAGCGCCATGGACATGCACAACACGATGCAGAGCCTGATCGCGAGGCCACGCCAGAAATGGTTGTTGGCGCATCGTATCGGCATGCTTATCTTCCTTCTGCAGGGAGCGGCCGTTCAGGTGGCCAGGCCTTGCGCGCGGCGATGGTCGCGGAAGCGGCTGACCGGGCCGAAGGTCGCGGCCAGGCGCTTGCCCCCGAGACCAGACAGCTGCCGGATGCCGGCCATCGGGTTTGCTGGCGACGCATTGCTCACTTCTCCACGAACGCCTTTTCGATGACGTAGGTGCCGGGGGCGCTGCTGCTGCCTTCGGTGAAGCCGCGGCGGTCCAGCAGCGCCACCATGTCGGCCAGGAAGGCCGGGCTGCCGCACAGCATCATGCGGTCCCCGGCCGGGTCGATGGGCGGCAGGCCGAGGTCGTCGGTCAGCTTGGCGGTGTCCAGCAGGGTGGTGACACGGCCCTGGTTGCGGAACGGCTCGCGCGTGGTGGTCGGGTAGTGCAGCAGCTTGCCCCGGACGGCATCGGCCAGCAGCTCGTCGTCGGCCACGCGGGCAACGACCTGCTCGCCATAGACCAGCTCCGCCACTTCCCGGCAGCCGTGGACGAGGACGACGCGCTCGAACCGGTTGTACACGTCGGGGTCCCTGGCGATGCTGGCGAACGGGGCGAGGCCGGTGCCGGTGCCGAGCAGGAACAGGCTGCGGCCCGGCGCCAGGCTGTCCTGCACCAGCGTGCCGACGGCCTTCCGGCCGACCAGCACCTCGTCGCCTTCCCGGATCAGCTGCAAGCGGCTGGTCAGCGGGCCGTCGGGGACCTTGATGCTGAAGAACTCAAGCTGCTCGTCGTAATGCGGGCTGGCCATGCTGTAGGCGCGCAGCAAGGGCTTCCCGTCCACGGGCAGGCCGATCATGGTGAACTGGCCCGACAGGAAGCGGAACGCCGGGTCGCGCGTGGTGGCGAAGCTGAACAGCGTGGGCGTCCAGTGGCGGACGCGGGTGACGGTCTCGTGCAGCAGGGACATGGGACTCCAGAAGCAACGCGGCAGTGCCGCAGTTCAAATGACGGCGTCCACCTGTCGCCCCTGCAGGTCGAGCGACAGGCCGCGCAGGGCGTCTTCCCCCACCTCGCCCCCCATGGCCTTGATGCTTTCCTCGCGGATCAGCGCCGTCAGCGTTTGCCGCAGTTGCAGGAAGCCTGGGGACATCGTGGTGTCGGTGCGGCGAGGGCGCCCGATGGGGACGGGCAGCTCCGCCTTGATCGTGCCGGGGCGCGCGGTCATCACGTAGATGCGGTCGGACAAGAAGATCGCCTCGTCGATGTCGTGCGTCACGAACAGCACCGAAATCCGCAGCTGCTGCCACATGTTGGTCAGGATCTGCTGCATGATCGAGCGTGTTTGCGCGTCCAGCGCACCGAACGGCTCGTCCAGCAGCAGCACCTTCGGGCCGGGCGCCAGCGCGCGGACGATGCCGACCCGCTGCTTCATGCCGCCGGACAGGCTGTCCGGATACTGGTTCTCGAACGGCAGCAGCCCGGCCAGGCCCAGCAGGGTCCGGGCGGAGCGTTGGCGCTCATGGGCGGAGATGCCCTTCATCTTCAGCCCGAACTCGACGTTCTGCCGCACCGTCTTCCACGGGAACAGCGAGTACTGCTGGAACACCATGCCGCGCTCGGCGCTGGGGCCGCGCACCGGGGCGCCGTCCACCAGCACGCGGCCCTCGGTCGGGGTCAGGAACCCGGCGACGGCGTTCAGCAGGGTGGACTTGCCGCAACCGGACGGTCCGATGATCGAGACGAACTCGCCGGGGTCAACATGCAGGGACACCGACGACACCGCGTCCACGACGCCGCGGGGCGTGCCGAAGCGCAGCGAGAAGCCGCTGACCTCGATCCGGCCAGCCGGCGCGCCCGCCGCCACGGCGCTCATCGGCCCCGCCGCCACGGCATGGCCAGGCGCCCGGCCACGCGGACCAGCGCGCTCGACGCCAGGCCCAGCACGCCGATGCAGATCATGCCGAGCGCGATGTCGGCGTACTGCACGAGGGAGTAGGCTTCCCAGGTGAAATAGCCGATGCCGAACTGCCCGGCGATCATCTCCGCCGCGATCAGCGACACCCAGGCCACGCCCATGCCGACCGTAAGCCCGGTCACGATCTGCGGCATCGCGGCCGGCAGGTAAACCTCCCGGAACAGCGCGCGCTCGCCCGCCCCCAGGCAGCGCGCGGCCCGGACCAGCACCGGGTCCACCGATGTCATGCCGTTCAGCGAGTTCAGCAGGATGGGAAAGAACGAGCCGAGGAACGTGATGAACACGATGCTCTCCTCGTTCGTCGGCCACAGCATGATGGACATCGGCACCCAGGCGATGGCCGGGATCGGGCGCACGACCTCCATCACGGGGAACACGAGCTGCCGCAGCAGCGCGAACCGTCCGATCAGCAGGCCCAGCGGAATCGCCAGCGCGGCGGCGACCAGGAAGCCCGCCAGGATGCGCCGGCAACTGACCAGCACGTTGTAGCCGAAAGTCGGGCTGCGCCAGGCCTTGACCGCCCGCAACGCAACGGCCTCCGGCGTCGGCACGTTCATGAAACGGACATGCAGATCCACCCGGTTGACCGTCAGCACGTGCCAAAGCGCCAGGAACAGCAGCAGCGACACGGCACCCAGCAGCGCGGGCCGTGCAGCGCGCATGGCCGGATGCAGCCGCAGCCCCATGCGCGGCGAGGCCGCCGGCCTGCCCAGGCCAGGGATGTCAAGGCGGGCGGCGGAACGCCGTGCGGTCAGCTCCACGGGATCAATCCCTGGCCGGAAGGGTGCGGAGCGCGTCCTCGAAGCCCATCACGCCGCCGCCGGACTTGGCCGCGAACGCCTCGGCGTCCGCCCGCAGCAGGAAGGGGCGCAGCGCCTCGCCATCACGCACGTAATAGGCCTTGTCCGCGAACAGCTTGAGGCCGCGGGCGCCGTCGAAGACATAGGCGGCATTCACCTTCGCCCCTGCCGCGCGCAGTTCCGCCAAGGCGCCCAGCGTGCAGGCGGCGCTGCTGTACGGCCGGATGCCGTCCGGCTCCAGCCAGATCTCCCCGGCTTGGCGCGGCTCGGCGACCGGGCGGCGACAGAACGTGTCCTGGCCCCCGACCTCGTAGTTGTCCGTCCGGTTGCGCTGCGCGTCGTAGTCCATCCCAAGCTCCGCGAAGGCCCGGCGGGCATAGCCCTCGTTGGCCCATGCCGGGATGTCGAAGGCGCCCATGCGGTCCAGGCCGCGCAGCACCGCCGCGTCGCTTTCTGCCGCAGCCAGGAGTTGCGGCTTGATGGTGGGGTCGAGCGTCATCAGCCCGCCCGGGCCAAGGAAGATGTAGACGACCTCCTTGTCCGTGCCGGTCCATGCCTGGATTTGCCGGGCGGCGCGCACCGGGTCCTCGCGTATCCAGGCGTTCGCGGCGACGATGGCCTTGACGTAGGCTTCGACGATGGCCGGATGCTTCTTGGAGAAGTCCGTCCGCACGACGACGCCGTGCCAGGTGGGCTTGCCGGTCTGCACGCCGTCGAAGATCTTGCGGGCGAAGCCGCGGAACGGCATCAGTTCCCCGAACGGCACGAAGTCGGCGTGGCCGTCGATCTTGCTCTCTTGCAGGTTGGTGGCCCCGACCTCGGGGCTTTGGTTCACCAGCCGCAGCGTGTCGGCGGTCCAGCCGCGGTCCGCCACCGCGGCCAGCAGCATCCCATGCGCGGCCGAGCCGAAGGGCACGCTGACGACCTTGCCCTTCAGGTCGGCCAGTTCGAAGTACGGGGACTGGGCGTTCACCATCACGCCGTTGCCGGCGCCGCTGAGGCTGTAGCCCGCGACCGCGATCAGCTCGCTCCCGCCTTGCGGGTTCGACTTGAGGGTGAAGCCGTTCACCAGCAGGGGATAATCGCCCATGGCGCCGAACTGCAGCTTGCCGGCCATCATGCCGTTGGTCACGGGGGGGCCGGAGGTGAAGTTTTGCCAATCCAGGGTGTAGCGCACGCCGGCATAGGCGCCGGTCGTGGGCAGGTAGCGTTCCAGCAGCTTCAAGTTGCGTATCACCGCCCCGGTGCCGACCGTGTTGGTGGTCGTGTCCTGGGTGCCGATGCCGATCGTGATCTCGGCTGGCATCGCGCCCTGCGCCAAGGCGGGCAGCGTCCCGAAAAGCAGGGCGAGCGTGGGCAGGGTCCGGCGGCTCAACATCGTGCAACTCCGGCTGGGTCCGGGTGCAGAGTTTCCGCCATGCCGAGACTTTGCAAAGGTGATCGCGCCGAGAACGACCACTAATTGCCCCCAACTCGCGAGGCGCCCAAAAAACGTTCAGGTCAGGCGCCGTACATGCACGTGTTCTGTGCAGCTAATCAGCCTCACCCTGCCGCAGTCCTTCCAGCAGGTCGGGGCGGTGCACCATGACCCGGCCGGCGCGCGCCGAAACGATGCCGTCCCCTTGCAGCCGCTTCAGGCTGATGGTGACCCACTGGCGGGTGGCGCCGACCATGTGCGCCAGGTCGGCATGGCTGAACGCGGCGCCGATCAGCGTGCCGTCATCCTCAGGGGTCCCATAGGTGTCGGCAAGGTGCAGCAGGAGGTGCGCCAGGCGCTGCGTGACCGAGCGCGTCCCGAGCATCTGCGCCAGCGCCGAGTAGCAGCGCCCCTTGAACACCAGGCCGTTGATGATGCCCAGGGCCAGGGCCGGGATCTGCTGCGCCAGCCGCTGCAGCGTCTGGCCCGGCAGCAGCACAACCGTGCTCGCCGCCGTTCCCGCCGCCGACCAAACATGCGTGCCGGTGCCGAACACCTCCGGCCCGCCCACGAAGTTGCCGGGGTACCAGTAGGCCAGCGTGATCTCCCGCCCGGACGGGGCGGTATAGAACACGCGGATGCGCCCGGTTTCGACCAGGTAGATGCCGTCATGCGGCATGCCCTGGCTGAACAACGTCCCGCCGCGGCGGACGGCGATGCGGCGCCCGTGCGCCAGGACCTGCTCCCGTTGCTGGGCCGACAAGCCCTGGAACAACGGAGGCGGCCCGCCGGCCAGCGACTTGCCCGCCGCCAGCAAGGTCGCCCGCACGGGACGCGGGGCGGGCGGCGTCATGGGGGATGGAGACTGCTGCATGTGGCCTCGCTGCGGGTCTGTCCCCGCAGGCGGTGCAACAAGCAGGCCGATAGGGGGGCGGCCGGCTAGGCGACGCCCTTGCAGCGGGCCTCGGCCCACTTGACGATGCGCCGCACGTCCGGGTCCGGGTCCTCCGTGCCGTGCGCCAGCCAGGGCAGGCACGCCGGCTCGGCGATTTCGCCCAGGGCCGCGGCCGCTTCTTTCCGCAAGTTGCTGACTTCGCTGCCCAGGGCGTCGCCCAGGGCGTCGATGGCGGCCACGGCGCGCAGCCGGCCCAGGGCGTTGGCGGACTTGACCCGCACCTGCCACGCCGGGTCCGCAAGAGCGGCGATCAGCGGATGGGTCGCGTCGGGCATCCGGGTCTTGGCGAGGGTCGCAGCGGCCTCCTCCCGCACTTGCCAGTGCCCGTCCCGCAGCCCTTCCAGGAGAGCGGACGTGCCGGCGCTGCCGGGCCGCAACATGACCAGGGCCGACATGACGGCGCGGCGCACGGCGGGATCGGCGTCGGCGCCCGCAACCATCAAGGCCGGCAGCGCGGCGTCGGCCTTGAGCCATCCGAGGACGCCCACCGCCTCGCGGCGCACCTCCGGCGCCGGGGACCGCAGCGCCCGCAGGGCCGCAGGAAGAGCGTCCGGCACCACCATCTCGCGCAGCGCGCGCAGGGACGCGGCAGCGACGAAGGCATCGGGATGGCCGGCGCCCTCGATCAGCAAGGGAGCGGCTCCCGGCTCCTTCTTGTCCGCCAAGGTGTCCGCCGCCGCCTGGCGCACGCCGGGCGCATCGTCCGCCAAGGCGCAGATCAGGGCCTCCGCGACCGCCATGCCCTCGTGCTCGTCCAGCGCCCGCGCCGCGGCTTCCCGCACGGACGGGTCGGGGTCGCGCAGGCCGCCGACAAGCAGCGCGGCGGCGCCATCGCCGACCAGCTCCGCGCAATCCATCATCGCCACCCGGCGCAGGCCGGGGTCGTCGCTGCGGCAGCGCAGGGCCACCTCGTCCAACTCGTCATCGAACATGGCCGGCCTCAGCGCAGCAGGTAAGGGATGTTGACGGTCACTGCCCCGGTCGGGCAATCCGCCTCGCACGGCATGCAGTACCAGCACTCGTCATAGGCCATGTAGGCCTTGCCGCGGTCCTCGGCGATGGCGAGGATGTCGAGCGGGCACACATCAACGCAAACGCGGCAGCCCTTGTGGGCGATGCACTTCTCCTCGTCCACGACGACGGGCATGCTGGTGGCGTGGGAGCCGATGGGCATGGGTCCGCTCCTATTCCGCTGCGACTTGCTCGGGTTGGACGCGCAGGCGGTGATAGGCGCCCATCTCGTCCTCGCTGATCGGCACGATGTAGGGGTCCACAGGACGCTTCTTGTGCGCCATGCGGCCTTGATCGTCTTTGTGAAGCGCCGTGTGGCAGAACCAGTTGGCGTCGTCCGTGCCCGGATGGTCCACGCGGTAATGGTAGAAGCCCCAGCGGCTTTCGGTGCGGTACAGCGACGCCGCGGCGGCCATGTCGGCGCAGTCGAGGATGGATTGCACCTCCATCGCGCGCAGCAGCTCATGCGGGTCGCGCGCCACCATCTGGCCCAGGTCCTCCCGCACTTCGGCCAGGCGCTGCTGGCCCAGGCGGAACTTGGCGGTGACCTTGGGCGGCTGCAGGTAGTCGTTCACCAGGCGGCGGGTCTTGTACTCCACCTCGTGCGGGGTCAGCCCGTCGTCGCGCGTGGTGGGCGCCAGGACGCGCCGCTGCTCCGCCAGCACGTCAGCCGGATCGTAGGAGGGGAGGTCCACCCCGGCGCAATAGGCGGCGGCGTCCTGCCCGGCGATGCCGCCGTTCACGAAGGCGCCCAGCATGTAGTTGTGCGGCACGCTTGCCATGTCGCCCGCGGCATAAAGGCCATCCACGCTGGTCCGCGCCCGCTCGTCCACCCAAACGCCGGACGCGCTGTGGCCCGAGCAGAAGCCGATCTCACTGATGTGCATCTCGACGGGCTTGTGGCGGTAGTTGGTGCCGCGCCGGTCATGGAAGCGCCCGCGCGAAGGGCGCTCGTTGGTGTGCAGGATCTTCTCGATCTCGGTGATGGTTTCCTCGGCCAGATGGTCCATCTTGAGGAACACCGGGCCGTTGCCGCCTTGCAGCTCGCGCCAGAACTCCATCATCATCTGGCCGCTCCAGTAGTCGCACTCGATGAAGCGGTTGCCGCGGTTGTTGGCGGTGTAGCCGCCGAACGGCCCGGTGACGTAGGCGCAGGCCGGGCCGTTGTAGTCCTTGATCAGCGGGTTGATCTGGAAGCACTCAAGGTTCGCGAGGTCCGCCCCGGCATGGTACGCCATGGCGTAGCCGTCGCCGCAATTGGCCGCGTTCTCGTAGGTGCCGAACAGGTAGCCCGATGCCGGCAGCCCCAGCCGCCCGGCGGCGCCGCACGCCAGCACGACCGACTTCGCGCGGATCGCCATGAACCCGCTGGTCCGCGTGTTGAACGCGACGGCCCCGGCGATCCGCCCGTCCGGCGCCCGCAACAGGCGGGTCGCCATGTAGCGGTTCGTGACCTCCACCTGCAGGCGGCGGAGCTGGCGGTACAGGACCTTCTTGACGTTGTGCCCTTCGGGCATGGGCAGCACGTAGGTCCCGACGTGGTGGACCTTCCGCATGTTGTACTCGCCCGACCCGTCCTTCTCGAACTTCACCCCCAGCTTGTCCAAGTACTGGATCATTGGGAAGCTGCCGGTGGCATAGGCCATGACGGCCTTCTGGTTCACGATGCCGTCGTTGGCGACCGTGATCTCCTTCACGTATTGCTCGGGCGTGGCGTAGCCCGGCACGACGGCGTTGTTCAGCCCATCCATGCCCATGCTGATGGCGCCGCTGCGTTTCACGTTCGCTTTTTCCAGCAGCATCACCCGCAGCTTCGGGTTCGCTTCCTTGGCGCGGATGGCCGCCATGGGGCCTCCCGTGCCGCCGCCGATGACCAAAAGGTCGGTTTCGACGGTCTCGATGCTGCAATCGCTCGGGGTCATGCTTCTGCCTTTGTCGGGGTTGCGGCCGGCTGCGCCAGGCTCCAGAGCAGGTCCCAGGGGAACACGCCCCTGTCATGCCCGTCGGAGAAGGCGATGTTCACGGCGTTGCCGCCCATGAGGCTGATCTGGGCGATGGCGACGTCCGGAGGCGCCGTTGGGGCGGTGCCGGCGATGGCGGCACGGCGGCAGCCCGCGCAGTTGCAGGCCGCACGGAGCGCCCCGGCCCGCAAGACGGCCGGGGCCGCTCCCGCGCGGGAAAGCGTCACCATGCCGCGGTCGGCGGAAACCCGGATTGCTTCGGGCGCCATTGCCGGGACGCGCATGGTTCCGGGAGGTCGGGTTGCAGCGATGATGAGCCTCGTTTGCTTGCGGGTGCCGCGTTGCGCGACGGAAAGAGGCCATGCCTGACCTGCCCCGGACAGCAATTAGTTGCGGCCAGGCTGCTGCTTCGTTCCCCGCGCGGCTTGCCATCCCGTCCCATAGGGCGGAGAACGCCGGAATGCCGGCGCAACGCAACAGGGCTTCGCAGGCCTGAGGCCCGCAGCATGGACGACGGTTCCTGGCTGCTGGCGGCGGCGGCGGTCGCCGCCGGCATGGTGAAGGGCTTTACGGGCTTTGGCGGCTCCCTCGTCATGGCTCCCTTGTTCCTGCTGGTGCTCGGACCAGGACCGGCCCTTGGGACCGTCGTGGCCGTCAACCTCGCGACTGCATGGCAACTGCTCACGCCGGCATGGCGGAACATGCGCCGCAGCATCGTCCTTCCGATGGCGGCCGTGTCCGCCCTGGCCACGCCCCTTGGCGTCGCCGCGGCGCTGACGCTCGATCCTTTGATCGAGCGGCGGGCTGTCGGCCTGGCCGTGCTGGCAAGCGGCCTGGCGCTCATGGCGGGCTGGCGCCGGTCCGGCCTGCCGCGGCCCGCCGCCACGGCCGCTGTCGGCGCGGCCGGAGGCGTGCTGAACGGCCTGGCGGGCATCGGCGGGCCGCCCGCCGCGGTGTGGCTGCTGTCCGGGCGCGACGGGGCGCTGCGGGACCGGGCCGGGCTGATCGTTTACGTGGCGCTGACCCAGGCCGCCACGGCCGTCGTCGCGGCTGCTGCCGGCGCGCTCGACCTTCCGGCGCTCAAGCGGGCCTTGCTCCTCGCGCCCTTGCACGTCGCGGGCACGGCGGTCGGGGCGAGGCTGTTCAGGATGGCGCCAGAGCGCGTGTTCCGGCTGGCCGCAGCGGCGGTCATCGTTGGGCTGGGCCTCGTCACCGCGCTTCGCTGAGCGCGTCACGCGGTGCGCAGTGCCGGACGGGCACGGCGCAATCCGTGCACCACGCTTGCGGGCGCAGCCAGGAGCGCAGCAGCGACCAAAAGCCTTATGTGGACGGCC
>CAXSEX010000104.1:0-11556 GCA_964236415.1 uncultured Acetobacteraceae bacterium
CAATTGGCTAGAGCGCCGGTCTCCAAAACCGGAGGTTGAGAGTTCGAGACCCTCCGCCCCTGCCAGCCGGCGCACCGGCCTGCTGTGATGCGTGTTCCTCAAGAAAGTTCGGTATCCATGGCGTTGGCGGTTGACCCGGTGAAGTTCCTCCGTGAAGTGCGGACCGAGGTCGGGAAGGTCACCTGGCCTTCCCGCAAGGAGACGCTGATCACCACCGGCCTGGTGTTCGCCTTGTCGGGGCTTGCGGCCGTATTCTTCTTCGTCGCCGACCAGATCATCGGCGTCGGCGTCCGCGCGCTGTTCGGCGTCGGGTTTTAAGGGACCAGTTATGGCCAAGCGTTGGTATGTCGTTCACGTTTATTCCGGATTCGAGAAGAAGATCGCGCAGCAGGTCAAGGAACAAGCCGCTCAGAAGGGCTTGGCCGATATGGTGGACGAAGTGCTGGTCCCCGCCGAGGACGTCGTCGAGGTCCGGCGCGGCCAGAAGATCAACGCAGAGCGCAAGTTCTTTCCGGGCTACGTGCTGGTCAAGATGGAGCTGACTGACCAGACCTGGCACTTGATCAAGGACACGCCCAAGGTCACGGGCTTTCTCGGCACCAAGACCCGGCCATCGCCCATCACCGATGCGGAGGCCGACCGCATCCTCAAGCAGAGCGCAGAGGGTGTGGAGCGCGCGCGCCCGGCCGTCCTGTTCGAGGTCGGCGAACAGATCCGCGTTGCCGACGGCCCGTTCACCAGCTTCAACGGCACGGTCGAGGAAGTGGACGAGGAAAAGGGCCGCGTGAAGGTCAGCGTGTCGATTTTCGGCCGCTCCACCCCGGTCGAGCTTGAATACAGCCAGGTCGAGAAGGTCTGACGAGGGCGCACGGTAGTGCCGCCCACGTGGCGCATTCGGCTCGGCCATAGTGGTCACGCTGTTCATCGACGCGGATGCCTGCCCGGTGCGGGAAGAAGCGTTCCGCGTCGCCACCCGCCTCAGCCTTCCTGTCCGCGTCGTGTCGAACGGCTCCCGCCCCATTCGCCCGCCGAGCCTACCCAATGTCGAGATGGTTACCGTGGGCGGGAAGCCGGATGAAGCCGACGATTGGATTGCCGAACGCATCGGCCCCGCGGACGTGTGCGTCACCGCTGACATTCCGCTCGCGTCCCGTTGCCTGGCGCGCGGGGCGCGGGCGCTGTCGCACAACGGCCATGTCTGGACGGCGGACAACATCGGCTCGGCGCTGGCCGGCCGGGAGGTCGCGAGGCACCTGCGCGAGATCGGCGTGGGCGGCGGCGGCCCGCCGCCGCTGACAAAGGCGGACCGCTCTCGTTTCCTATCGGCGCTGGACGCCTCCGTTCAAGCGGCCCTGCGCCAAGCGCGCAAGTAAGCAATCAGGGCGCGTCGCCGCGATCCGGCTGGGGATCGCCGCCATGGCGCAGTTCGTCGCGGGTCATCGGCGTTTCCCGCCACTCGCCTTGGTCCGCGACGCTGGAGCCGCCCGGAAACTCGCCCAAGTTTTCCTGGATGCTCGCCTCCTCGACCATGACACCTGGGATGGGGTCTTGCTGAGTCATCGGGTTGGGTATCTGGCCGGTGCCGGCAGCGTCCTCCATGCGGATCAGCTCGTCGGCCCGCTCGGTGAACTCGGCCATGCTCCCTGGCGGGCTGCCAGCCTCTTTCCAAAGGTGCCGGGCACGCGCCTCGATGCGCTGCGTGCGTTCTGGGGTGACTTCCAAGGGATTGTCTGACATCGCTCACTCTTTCGTTGCTGTGGCCGACATAGCGCCGCAGCGGGGCGCCGGGTTCCGGCGGGGATGCAATCGGGAGACCCCGCGACGCGAGCCGCTAAAGCATCAGCAGCCCGCGGCGTAGCCCTTTCGCCACGGCCTCGGCCCGGCTCGCCACGCCGAGCTTGGCAAACACGGCCTCCAAGTGGAACTTGACGGTGTGCGCGCTGATGCCAAGTTGCCGCGCGACGGTCTTGTTCGTCATGCCCTCGCCAAGCGCACGCAGGATTTCCAGCTCCCGAGGGGTCAGCAGCGGGCGCGGCGGCGTAGCCTCGGCAAAGCCCGGCGCCGCCGCTTCAGCCAGGCTCACGCGCAGGCCGGCCGCCACGGCGCGCAACCCGGCGTCCAGTTGCGCCGGTGTCAGCCCCGGCGGCAGCACGCTCGCCTCCTCGTCATCACCCGCCGCGAGGCGAAGCACCGGCAAGTTCGAGGCGGTCACCGCCAACCCGTCGGCCAGCACGACATCCGCTTCGGACGCGGCAGCCAGCGTGTGGCCGGCCAAGGCGACCCGGGCGGCCAGGTCCGCCTGGCGCACCGGCGACTGCGCCGCCACCGCGACCTGCAATCCCAGCCGCGTCGGAGCCGGCATTGCGAACGCCGTTGGCGACTTCATGCGGCGGGCCGGGCGGCAACGAGGACCGAAAGCTCAATCGGCGTTCCACCCCGCAGCAGGCGCAGCGTCATGCCCATGCCGGCGGCGCGGCTTCCCAACACCCCCGCCATGGCCCGCATATGGGACGCAGCCGTGCCGTCCACGGCCAACAGGATGTCGCCCGGCAACACGCCGGCCTGCTCCGCAGGGCCGGGCGTCGCGAGGCTGATCACCATCAGGCCAGCGTCGAAGCCAGCCGCGGCCTGCCACCCCTCGGGGATTGACACCAGCTGCAGCCCCAGGCCCAGCCACCCGCGCGCAACTTGGCCGTCCGCCAGCAAAGGCGGCAGCACGCGATTCACCGTCGCGGCCGGGATAACCAGGACGCGCCGGCGTGGGCCGAGCGTTGACATGCCGAGGAGGCCGCCCGCGGCATCCAGCACCGGCCCCCCTTCGTCCTGTCTCGACAAGCGGACGTCAAGGTTGATGAGCTGGTCGATTCGGCCGCCGTGCAGGCTGTCCCACGCCGGGCCGACACGGTGCACCAGGCCCAGCCGAGCGGTCGGGCTGCCGTCCATTGCCGCGCCCAGCACCAGCGCGAGGCCGCCGCTGCGCGGCGTGACGGGGGCCGGCAAGGCCGGCCCGTCAAACTCAAGGCGCAACACGGCGACGTTGGTGCCGGGGTCGCGGCCCGCGAGGTGCGCCTGCACGTGGGAACCATCAGGCAGCACGGCTGGAACCGCGGAACCCAGGGGAAGACCCTGCTCGCTTGTTACCAGCACCCCTGGACGCCACAACGTCGCGGTGCGCTGCGCGCCGCTTCCGGGATGGATGCAGACCAGCCCAGCGCCTGAGCCGGCCACGCGGGACACGAGCACATCGGAGAACGTCAGCAACGAGTCGAGCATCCGGGCACCTCCATCGCTCCTTCATATTGCCTCGCGGGGGCTGCGCCACCATAGGACGGATGGGGAGGGATGGCCGGAAAGCCCCGCCTTGTTCCCGTCCCGGCGGCCCGCATATGTCAGCGTCCTCGATGGAGTGACCACACATGCGACCGATACGCCTGGCCGTCCTGGCCGGACTGCTCGCGACACCGGCCTTGCCCGTGGCCCATGCGCTTGCCGCCGGCGACGACCCCACCCGCATCGGCGATGTCAGCACCACGTTCCGTGTGATCGGCCGCAACGACCGGATCGTGGTGGACCGGTATGACGACCCGAGGGTGGATGGAATAAGCTGCTATGTTTCGCGCGCCGAAACGGGCGGGATCAAGGGCACGGTCGGGCTTGCCACCGACCCCAGCCGGTTCAGCATCGCATGCCGCGCCACCGGGGCCATCACCGTCCCGGATCGGCTGCCGGCGAATGAGGTCGTGTTTGGCGCCTCGGCCAATTGGCTGTTCAAGGAGATCCGCGTCAGCCGGATGTGGGACTCGCAAAAGCGCGTGGTGGTGTATCTCGTCTGGTCAACGCAGTCGCTCAGCCCGGGCGGCAGCCCTTACAACAGCGTCAGCGTCGTGCCGGTCGGCACCCCTATGCCTTGATTGCCGGTCGGCACGCCTGCGCCTTGATGGTGTCGGCAAGGCGGTCAGCCGGTCAGCCGGTCAGCCAGCGCGCCAAGGGCGGCACGATCAGCGCCGTTGCGATGCCGTTCAGGCCGATGGCCAAGCCGCCGAACGCCCCCGCGGTCTCATGCAGCAGCAGCACGCGGGCCGTCGCCAGCCCGTGCCCGGCGGTACCGGCTGCCAAGCCGCGTGCGCGCCAGTCGGTGACGCGCAGCACCGTCCAGAGCGGCGGGCCGACCACGATGCTCGTGAGGCCCGTCAGGAGTACGAATACCGCGGCGAGGGAGGGATTGCCGCCGATCTGTTCGGCGACTCCCATTGCGATCGGCGTCGTCACCGATTTCGGCGCCAATGATAGCACGACCGGGCGCGACGCGCCCAGGGCATGGGCGATCAGCATGACGCTGGCAGCCGATGTCAGCGATCCCGCCAGGATCGCCGGAATGATCGCAGGCGCGCTGCGGCGGATTTGGCCCCATGCGGCGTGCATTGGCACTGCAAGGGCGACCGTCGCCGGTCCCAGCAGGAAATGCACGTATTGTGCGCCCTGGAAATAGGCGGGATAAGGCGTGTGCGTGGCCAGCAGTAGCAGCGACAGCAGCAGGATCGCGATCAGCACCGGGTTGGCGAGCGGTCGGTCGCCCAACGCCCGGCTGAGCGCCACGGCCACCTGCCAGCCAACCAGCGTCGCCGTCAGGCCAAGCAGCGGCGTGGATTCCAGGTAAACCCAGATCGTGCCGAGCGGCATCATCGCGGTGTCACTTGACCAGGCGCTGCATCACCAAAGCCGTGACTCCAAGGCCCAAGACGGTCGAGACCGTGATCGCGGCGGCGATGGCCAGCCAATCCCGGCCCAACGCGTCGAGTTGGGTGACAACCCCCACCCCGGCCGGCACGAACAGCAGCGACAGGTGGCGCAACAAACCCGCGGCGGTGGACCGCATCGCATCATCCGGCCCGCCGCGCGCCGCGAGGATGGCGAGCAGCAGCACAAGGCCCAGCACCGGGCCAGGCATGGCCAACCCGGCAGCGCGGGCGATGACCTCGCCGGCGAACTGGCACAAGATCAGGGTGGTGAGGGCACGCAGCACGCAGCTACTGCGATTGGAGCGGCAAGCGGAGCCTGAGGCCGGCGCCGGGGTGGACACGGCGCTCCTGCTCGGCCTGCGCGGTGGAGCCGGTCGAGAAACCTTCGCCCCGGTATTGCTCGCCGCGGGAGAAGAAGCCGGGCGCGAGTTCGGGCGCAGCCTTGTCACGCGGGCCGGCGGGCACGTCCAGGTCACGGTTGGGCGTGGGCGCTGCATCGTAGTTGGGGCCGGCCCCTGCGGCGGCGGCGCTGGGAGGGGTGGGGGGCAGCGGCAGCAAAGGCGAGGAGGGCGGCGTTGCCTGCAGGTTCAACCCGCGATGTTGCGGTAAGGCGGGCGCCGGCAACAGCAAGACCGGCAGAAGCGGAGCCATGATCGACGCGAAGCGCCTCATGTTGCAGCCTCGTTGGGGATCTCGGGCGAGGTGCCGCGCCGGTCACTGGGCGGGTTGCCGGCGGGTGCGCCCAACGGCCTGTCGCCCGCGGCATGCCAAGCGTGCAGCGACCAGTTCACTGACGGAAACGCCAGTTCGGTCCAGGGGATGTCTTTCCAATCAAAGAGCCGGGTTTCAAGACTCTCCACACCGGGGGCGAAGGCCGCTGCGCCGTCAAACCGGGCGCGGAAGATGACTTGTACCTGACCGATGCGGCTGATGCTGAACACGGCGAGGACGCCATCGAGGGCGATCCGCGCCTGGGCCTCTTCCAGCGCTTCCCGTTGCGCGCCTTCCTCGACGGTTTCTTTCAGCTCAAGATACCCGGCCGGAAGCGTCCAGTAGCCTCGCCGCGGTTCAATCGCCCGGCGGCAGAGCAGAACTTGCCCAGCATGAACGACAACGGAACCGACGACGATCTTCGGGTTCTCGTAAGCGACATAGCCGCAATCGTCGCAAACGACGCGTTCATGCGTATCGCCTTCGGGAACATAGCGGGAGAAGCGCACCATGGCCGCAGGGTGCTGCGGCGCGCCCGCGGGATCAAGAGGCGAGTCGGGTCTCGGTTGATTATACCGACAAGTTCAGCAACGAGCCTCGCGGCGTGTGCCCCGGCGGGGCGGCGCCGGGCAGGGCCTGCTTGCCTAGCGGCAAGGCCGAGGCCACTGGACCCGCCTCCCGCTGCTCGCGGATCGGCCGGATCGGGCTGGGCTGCGGCAGCTTCGGGATGGACGCGGCGCCAGAGAAAGCCGAGAGCGAGTTCGTTGAGAGCATGATGGTCATACTGGCTTGAAGGAATGACGAAATCGTTAAGACGCCGGCGATTGCAGCGCCGCGACGCCGGGCAGCGTCTTGCCTTCCAGCCATTCCAGGAACGCACCGCCGGCGGTGCTGACGTAGCTCAACCGCTCCAGTACCCCCGCATGCCGCAGGGCAGATACAGTGTCGCCGCCGCCCGCCACGCTGCGTAGCGCGCCCTGCGATGTCGCCTCCGCGACTGAGCGCGCCAATGCGGTTGTCGCCGCGTCGAAGGGTGGGGTCTCGAACGCGCCGAGCGGTCCGTTCCAGACCAGCGTGCGGACGTCGGGCAGGCGGGCCTGCAGTGCCTGCACGGTGGCAGGTCCCACGTCGAGCATCATCGCGTCGGACGGGATGGCTCCCACCGAGACGATCTCCGTCGACGGGTTGGCCCGGAACTCCCGGGCGACCACGGCATCAGTCGGCAACACGACCTCGCAGCCAGCCCGGTTCGCCTCCGCCAGGATGTCCCGGGCCGTCGCGTGCATGTCCGCTTCTTGCAGGCTTTTGCCCACCGCCATGCCCTGCGCCGCCAGGAACGTGTTGGCCATCGCGCCGCCGATCACCAGCACATCAACCCGGCCGGACAGGTTGCCCAGCAACTCCAGCTTGGTCGAGACCTTGGACCCGCCGACGATGGCGCAGACCGGCCGGGCCGGACTGCCCAGCGCCGCGTCGAGCGCGTCAAGCTCCGCCTGCATCAGGCGCCCAGCATAGGCGGGCAGCAGGTGGGCAACTCCCTCCGTGCTGGCATGCGCCCGGTGCGCCGCGGAGAAGGCATCGTTGACGTACATGTCGGCAAGCGCAGCAAGCTCGCGCGCAAAAGCCGGGTCGTTGGCCTCCTCGCCCGCATGGAAGCGGGTGTTCTCCAATACGAGCACATCGCCGTCCGCCATCGTGGCGACCGCGCGCTGAGCCTCGGGGCCGATGCAGTCGGGCGCGAACACCACGGCGCGGCCCAGCGCCTCGCCCAGGGCCTCCGCCATCGGGGCCAGCGACATCGTCGGCACCCGCTTGCCTTTCGGCCGGTCGAAGTGGCTGCACACGATCACCCGGGCGCCGGCATCCGCCAACTCCCGGATGGTGGGAGACAACCGTTCGATCCGCGTCAGGTCGGTGATGCGCCCGTCGCGGACGGGCACGTTGAGGTCGGCGCGCAGCAGCACGCGCTGCCCGGCCACGCGCGCGTCATCCAGCGTGCGGACAGTCACGCCTGCATGGCCCCGAACAGCACCGCTGTATCGACCATTCGGTTGCTGAAGCCCCACTCGTTGTCGTACCAACCCATCACCCGGGCCAACTGCCCATCGACCACCGCGGTCTGCGTCGCATCGAAGGTGCAGGACGCCGCCTGGTGGTTGAAATCGACGCTGACCAGCTTGGCCGTGTTGTACTCCAGGATGCCGCGCAACGCGCCGGTGGAGGCCGCCCTCATCGCGTCGTTGATCTGCGCGACCGTCGCCGCCTCGCGCAGGTTCACGTCGAGGCTGACCAGGGACACGTTGGGCAGCGGCACGCGGATGGAGGTGCCGTCCAGCTTGCCCGCAAGCTCCGGCAACACCAGGCCTACGGCCTTGGCGGCGCCCGTGCTGGTCGGGATGCTGGACACTGCGGCGGCGCGGGCGCGGTGCAGGTCCTTGTGCAGCGTGTCCACGGTGTTCTGGTCGCCGGTATAGGCGTGGATGGTGAGCATGTAGCCGCGCAGGATGCCGAAGCTGTCGTGCAGCACCTTCGCCATCGGCGCCAGGCAGTTGGTGGTGCACGATGCGTTGCTGATGACGGTCATCTGCGGCGTGACCACCTCGTGGTTCACCCCATATACCACCGTGGCATCGACCCCGTCCGCCGGGGCGCTGATCAGCACCTTGCGGGCGCCGGCGCCGTGGATCAGCGCGCTGGCCGCTTCCTTGCTGGTGAAGCGCCCGGTGCATTCCATCGCGACATCGACGCCCCCATACGGCACCTTGGACGGGTCGCGCTCCGCCGAGACCTTGATCGGACCGAACGTCCGACCCCGGCAGTGGATGGTGATGGCGTCGCCCTCGACCACGACCTCACCTGGGAAGCGGCCATGCACGCTGTCGTAGCGGAACAGGTGGGCGTTGGCTTCCACGCTGCCCAGGTCGTTGATGGCGACCGGCATGATGTCGTCCCGCCCACTTTCGGCGATGGCGCGCAGCACCAGGCGACCGATGCGTCCGAACCCGTTGATGGCGACCTTGACGGCCATGCGACTAAGCTCCTCCTAGTTTGCAGCGAGCCGTTTCTTCACGGCGGTGGTGACGGCCTCCGGCGTGATGCCGAAGTGCCGGAACAGCGTGTCGCCCGGCGCGCTGGCGCCGAAGCCGGTCATGCCGATGAACGCCCCGTCCGCGCCGAGCCAGCGCTCCCAGCCGAAGCCGCAAGCGGCCTCGATGCCGAAGCGGGGAGCGCTGCCCAGGACGCCGGCATGGTAGCTCTCGACCTGCTGCGCGAACAGGTCCCAGCAAGGCAGTGACACCACGGCAACGGGGATGCCCTCGTCGGCCAGCATGCGCCGGGCCTCGATGGCGACCGACACCTCGGACCCGGTGGCAATCAGCGTCGCCTGCCGCGCGCCGTTGGCCTCGGCCAGAACATAACCACCGCGGGCGCTGCGGTTCTCGGCGGCGTCGCCGCGCAGCGCCGGCAGGGCCTGGCGCGACAGCACCAGCAAGCTCGGCCCATCGGAGCGGCGGATCGCCAATTCCCAACATTCGGCAGTTTCCATTGCGTCCGCCGGGCGCATCAGATGCAGGCCGGGCATGGCGCGGAGCGAGGCGAGCTGCTCGACCGGCTGGTGCGTCGGCCCGTCCTCTCCCATGCCGATGCTGTCATGCGTCAGGACGTGGACCACCCTTTGGCGCATGATCGCCGCCAAGCGGAGCGCCGGGCGCATGTAATCGCTGAACACCAGGTAGGTGCCGGCATAGGGCAGCAGCCCACCGTGCAGGGCCAAGCCATTCATGCACGCCGCCATGCCGTGCTCGCGGATGCCGTAATGCACGTAGCGCCCGGCGTAGCTGCCGGGTGCCACCGGCGCCATGCCGCGAACCATCGTAAGGTTTGAGTGCGTGAGGTCCGCCGACCCGCCGACCAACTCGGGGACCGTCGGCGCGAGCGCCGCGAGCGCCTGCTGGCTGGCTTGCCGCGTGGCGAGCGCCGGGCGGGTGTCGGCAAGCTCGGCTTTCAGCGCTGCCATCGCCTCGTGCCAGGCTTCCGGCAGACGGCCCGCCACCACGCGCTCGAACTCGGCCCGCAGCGGGTGTTTGGCGAGCCGCTTCAGCCATGCCCGGCGCGCGGCGGTTCCGCGCCGGCCGGCAACGGCCCAGCGCTGCATCAGGTCGGGAGGAATGCTGAACGGAGGGTGGTGCCAGTCCATCGCCTGCTTGGCGGCCCCAGCCTCCGCACGGCCCAACGGCCCCCGATGGCACGCCGCCGTGCCCGCCTTGGTGGGCGCTGCGAAGCCGATGATGGTGCGGCAGGCAATCAGAGTCGGCTTCTTCGACCGCAACGCCAAGGACAGCGCCGTCTGCACTTGATGGGCATCGTGCCCGTCCACTCGCTTGGTCGCCCAGCCCAGCGCGGCAAATCGCTTGAGCTGATCGTCCGAGGACGACAGCGCCGCCTGCCCATCCCTCGACGTGCCATTGTCGTCCCACAGCACCGTCAGCTTCTCCAGCCGCAGATGCCCGGCCAGGCTCCCGGCCTCGTGGCTGATGCCCTCCATCAGGTCGCCATCGGACGCGATGACCCAGGTGCGGTGGTCCACCAGGCTCTTGCCATAGCGCGCCGCCATCATGCGTTCGGCGAGCGCCATGCCGACCGCGGTAGCCAGGCCCTGGCCGAGCGGCCCCGTCGTGGTCTCGATGGCCGGGTGCTCGCCGTGCTCCGGATGCCCGGCGGCGGGGCTGTCAAGCTGGCGGAAGCGTTCCAGCACGTCGATCTCCATGCCGGCGTGCCCGGTGAGGTGCAGCAGCGCGTAAAGCAGCATGGACCCGTGCCCGGCAGACAGCACGAACCGGTCGCGGTCCGGCCAGCGGGGATCGGCGGCGTCGAAGCGCAGCTGCTTGGTCCATAGCGCGGTGGCGACGTCCGCCATGCCCATCGGCATCCCCGGATGGCCGGAGCCTGCCGTTTCGACGGCGTCAATTGCCAAGGCGCGGATGGCATCCGCCATTCGCCGCTCAATCGTGGCGGGCCGGGCCAAGATGTTTGCCTGGGCGCGAAGGGCCGGGGCGTCCTGTCCCCCCCGGTCCCAAGCCAAAGGGTCTACAGCGCGAGTACCGTCCATCAATCCTCCGCTT
This sequence comes from uncultured Acetobacteraceae bacterium, assembly GCA_964236415.1. Taxonomy (GTDB): domain Bacteria; phylum Pseudomonadota; class Alphaproteobacteria; order Acetobacterales; family Acetobacteraceae; genus CAHJXG01. Next base: position 10,574 of record CAXSEX010000104.1, read on the forward strand.
GCCGCGGCCCAGGCGCCACAGGGCAGGTCGCTATACGGGCGGAGTGGCGTGCGGGCAACCCCTTTGAAGCCCATCGGGCTGTTGCGTTTCTGCGTCGCTGGGGCGGGCGTCGTCGCCGCGGCTGCCTTGCCGCCGGCAGCCTTGGCACGGCTCAGTGCGGCTCCAGCGTGCGATTGGCCCGGGCGACCACCGCCTCGAACAGCATTTGACAGCCGGCTTCGGCCTCCTCGGGTTCAATGCTTTCGGCCTCGTTGTGGCTCAACCCATCCTTGCATGGCGTGAAGATCATCGCCGTCGGCACGTGCCGCGCGACGTAGATGGCGTCGTGCGCAGCGCCGGAGACAATCTCCCGGGCGGACAGCCCGAGGCGCGCCGCCGCCCGGCGCACCAGCTCGACGCAGGCTGGGTCGAACGGCTGGGCCGGGATGCGGAACAGCTCGCGCAGTTCAAGCGCGACGCCGCAACCGCGGGCGATGGCGCCGGCTTCGTGCGGAAACTCCTCGGCCAGCCGGTCGATCTCGCCCTCGTCCGGATGGCGGAACTCGACGCTGAACCGGACCTCGCCCGGCACGACGTTGCGGCTGTTGGGCAGCACCTGGAGTTGGCCCACGGTGCCGCGCCCGTCCTCGCCGCGGGCGCGCATCAGGCGATCCACCAGATCAACCACCCGGGCGGCGCAGACCAGCGCGTCCCGCCGGGCACCAGGCGGCGTTGTGCCGGCGTGGCTGTCCTGCCCGGTGGCGACCGCATCATACCAAGCCTGCGCCTGCCCGCCGGTCACGATGCCGACCTGCTTGCCCTCGCGCTCAAGGATCGGGCCTTGCTCGATGTGCAGCTCGAAATAGGCGTCGGCCGGGAAGGGGCGGGCGGGTTCCGGGCCGCGGTAGCCGATTCCGTCCAGCGCCGCGCCGACCGTGGTGCCTTCGCTGTCCGTCAGCGCCTCCATCGCCGCCTGCCCATACACCCCCGCCCAAACGCCGGAC
>CAXSEX010000105.1:0-11539 GCA_964236415.1 uncultured Acetobacteraceae bacterium
TGCAGGGATCGGTGCGAGGCACGAAATGATCCCAGGCCCGCCTGCGTTCAGGCGACGCGGACGGAGCTTGGGCGTCCAAGGTCCGGCATGCGGTTCAGCGCATGGCGGGTGCCACGTCCTGTCGGCTGGGCAGTCCCGCCGTTCGCACTCCTAAACGGTTGCCACCGAGCCGCCGTCGACGCGCAGGTTCGCCCCGTTGATGAAGCTGGCATGGCTCGAACACAAAAAAGCGACCGCTGCGGCGACCTCGCTGGCTTCGCCGCGGCGTTGCAGCTCCAGCGTCGGGCGCTCCTCCTTCAGGAAGGACACGATTGCCTGGTCGAAGGTGGTGCCGTTCTTCTCGGCCCGCTTCTTCATCATCGCATCCGTCATCGGCGTGGCGATGAACGCCGGAGAAACGGCGTTCACCAGCACCCCGTCGCAGCCATAACTCTTCGACAAGCCTTTCGACAGGTTGAGGATCGCCGCCTTGGAAGCGCAGTAGGGCAGTTCGTCCGCATACGGCTGCTCCCCATCTTCCGACCCGAACAGCACGACCCGGCCCCATCTGGCAGCCCGCATGTCCGGGATAAAGGCGCGGCACACGCGCACCGCCGCAAGGAAATCCGATTGCAGCGCCGTCAACCAGTCCTCGTCGGTCAAGGTGTGGAACGGTCCTGTCGGCCCGGTGATCCCGGCCGCGTTCACGAGGATGCTTGGTGGGCCGAAACGTTCGTTTGCCCGTCGCTTCAGGGACTCGACCTGATCGCCATCCGTCAGGTCGGCCGCAACCGCGACCACCTCGCCGCACGGCCGGAGCGCCTCCGCTGCCTCGTCGAGCGGCTTGCCGGGAAGATCGGTGAGGATGACCTTCACGCCTTCCTGGAGCAGGAGTTCCGCGACAGCGTAACCCATGCCCGAGTCGCCGCCGGTGACCACGGCGGCACGGCCTGCAATGCCAAGGTCCATGTGCTCCTCCTTCCAGCCCGCTCAAGCGTTCATGTTGGCGCTGTCGCCGGCGGTCACGGGGAATGTGCCGCCGCTGACCATGCGCGCTTCGTCGGATGCAAGGAACACAACCATGGGCGCCACGTCCTCTGGTGCGATCCACGGCACGCCGAGCGGGGACTTGGCGGCAAGCGAGGCACGGGCCGTCCTCTCGTCCTCTGCCTTGTCGCCGCTCGGCTGCTTGCCGGCGGTCTCGATCGCCTGGGCATAGCGGTCCTCGTGCCGGGTCAGCGGCGTGTCGATCAGCCCGGGGATCAGCGCGTTGACCGTGATCCCGTGCCCGCCCAGTTCCATCGCCGCCGACTTCATCAACCCGATGATCCCCCATTTGGACGCAGCGTAGGCCGACCCGTTCTTCGTGCCGTGCTGGCCCTGGGTCGAGGAGGTGACAATGATCCGGCCGCCGCGCTCCACCAGCAGTGGCGCGAAAGCGCGGACCGCATTCATCGTCCCGGTCAGGTTGATGTCGATCTGGTCGTGCCAGTCCGCATCTTCCATTTCCAGGATCGGCTTGAAGGCATGGATGCCGCCGTTGGCGAACAGGATGTCCACGCCGCCCAGCTCCGCCTTTGCGGACGCGGCGGCGGCACGCAGGGCGGGCAGGTCCCGCTGGTCGAGCACCACCGCCTTCTAGCGGCGGCCGGCCTGCTCGACGAGCCGGCCCGTGGCGGCGAGATCGTCCGCGTCGGCCGGCGCGAAGTCCACATGGGCGCTCGCCGGACCGGCGACGTCGATCCCGACCACCGTGGCGCCGGCACGCGCAAGCGCCACCGCCGCGGCCCGGCCGATCCCGCGCGCGGCGCCCGTGACCACTGCGACCTTGCCCGGCAAGCGGAACGGCGAGGCAGCGTCTGTCATGACCGTTCTCCATCGAAGCCAGGCTTGCGGGCGATCACCACGCGCTCGGTGTTGCGGGGCAGCTTGCCGAACATCTCCGGCGCGACGCCGAACACCGCGCCGAGCACGTCGGCCGGCAATGCGCTGACGGAGGCGACGACGCCGATGTCGTCCTCCGGCTCGGAGGCGCTGGCATTGAATGCGATCAGCACGACCAGCTCCTCGGTTTCGCTGGCGTTCTCGAAGTAGTGGAAGTGGCCCTGCGGCGCGAACACCAGGTCGCCCGCGCCGCCCTCGAAGGCGTCGTGCGTCCCGTCCGGACCGACCAGGCTCCAGCGGACCTTGCCGGACACGACGAAGTTCAGCTCCCACGCGCTCGGGTGCCAGTGCGGCTCGCGGATGCCGCCGGGCTTCAGGCGGGCGAGATAGATCGAGCCCTGCTGGCCGGCGAGGATGCTCCAGTTGCCGGCAATGGCGCCCTGGAGACTGCCGCCCTCGTAGCGGCTCCCGGCCGCGCTTGCGAGGTGGAACAGATGCGGGTGCTTGGGATCTGCCCCGCCGCCGCCATGGCCGGCGGCGGCGTCCAGGCTGGAAGCCGCAGCCGCATCGCCCGTGTCCTGGCCTTTGGCCACGACCGCCGCGTGATGGACGCCGGCGTCGTCATTCGGCTGCGCCGCGCCGTCCTGTGCAACCCCGCTTCCCATCAGCCCACCCCCTCCTCGCTGCCTGGCACCGACATGTCGAACGCGTTCAGCAGCACCGAAACCAGGCAGTAGCACCCGATGAGGTGGACGAGTTCGCCCACGCCCGCCACGCCGAATGCCTCCACAGCCGCCTTGTATGTCGAGCCCGGCAGATGCTTGCCGCCGGCGAGGGCGGCTGCGACGTCGAAGGCGATTGCCTCCTCGGGGTCGAGGCTTGCCGGCCGCTGCCCGGCGGCGATCGCCGATATCTTGGCAGGGGACAGCCCGGCGCCTTGGGCCACGTGCTCATGGGCATACAGCTCGTAGCGCGAGTTGAAGCAGGCGCCCGTCGCGAGAATCGCGACTTCCCGCACGGGCTTGGGCAGCGTGGCATGCTCGACCAGCGACTTGGTGTAGTTCCAGGCGGGAGCGCCGAACTGCGGGAAATGCAGCATCGGCGGGAACGGTCCGACGAGCGCGCCGTCGTCCCGCTTGGACACGAAACCCTTCAGGTGCTCGGCAATCACGGCCGCCATGTCGTTGTGCAGGGCGCCCACGTCGGGCGCCATGTCGGTGGGTGGAAGCGGTGGCAGTCGCATGGGTTTCTCCGGCATCAATGGGAAGACGGCTCTGTTCTCAAGAACCGCCGTGGTCAGATCCGACGCGCGACGCGATCCGCCACCACCGCAGTCGCGACGCCGAACAGCACGTGGAATAGGCCGTGCTGCACGATGCTGGATGGCGTGTCCCGTGACAGCTTCGGCGTGACCCGCAGCGCCGGGCCGAGCGCGCCATAGGCCAGCGCGTAGAAGCCGGCCCCGAAGACGGCGCCGGCGACGACCGGCGAGGCGGCATCCGGCTTCGCCGCGCCGTAGGCCGCCCCCGCCGCCAGCGACAGCGCGAGATGCCCGCCATGGGACACGATCTGGTCCCCGATGTCCGGGCGTGCCCGGTCCCGCTGCTCGGACCGGCCCAGCGTCCGGCCGGTCCGGCGTTTGAGCTTCACAAGGTCGGATGGCTCGCCCGCGGCGGCTTCGGTGCCGAGGAAGATCGCGGACAGCAGGGCGCCCGCCGCCAGGCCGCCGACCGCGCCCGCCACGACCTTGCGGGCCGATGCGTTCAATGGCTGGCCTAGGACGCCGGGCCGTGCGTCGGGCGTGTTCGGGCGGCGTCCCTCCCGCCCTGGCGTGCGGCCGAACACCGAGGCTGCCTGTCCGGACAGGTCCAGCCCGGTTCGCGGCTCGTGGATGGGGCAGCGGTTGCGCGCGGCGCGGAAGCCGGCCGACATCGCATAAGACTCCTTGCGCGCCCGGTTGATGGACCCGAGCGGCTGGTGCGCCGCAATGCCGTGCCAAGGGCTGAACGACAGCCCGTCATCCACTTGCTGCGCACGTTCCTCGTTCCAGGCGGGTTGCGGGGGCACGGAAATTCGGGCCACGGGAAAGTATGGGCTTTCGTCCTCCGGCCACGGCACCGAAGCGTCCTCGACCGGCATGGTGTCCGGGTTGGTCCGTAGCTGGACGCGCAGATCCCACTCGCCGCCCTGCGCGCGGAAGTAGTCGATCACCGCCGCGCGCAGCCCGTTCGGCCGACCCGCCAGCTCGACCGGAGCATCCTTGAGCGCCTTCAGCTCCGGCGTCACCGGCACCACCGACAACTTGGCGATGTGCTGCCCGTAGCGGAACGGCGTCTGCGTGTAGAACGTCTCGCCCAGCGGATGCGTGAGCGGCTGGCCGCCCAGCGCCTTGAGGCTGCCCGCAGCCGATCCGGCCGCCGACAAGGCGGCCACGGCACCGCGCAGCACCTTGGACAGCACCTTCTTCCAGCCCTGCCCGGTATCCGTCGTGGCCGCGAGCAGCGTCAGGCTGCGGCCGAACGCCTGGGGCCCTGGCGCCACGAAGGCCGGGCCGTTCACCATGACGAAGTCCTGCGTCGCGTCGCCTTCCGAGCCTGGCAGCCGTTCGCCCTCCACGCCGATGATCTTCAGCGCCAGGCCGCGCGGCGACGACACGGTGTCGTCCAGGATGTCCCCGGGGTTCGTCGAGATGCGGAGCACGGCAGGGTAGGTTCCCGGGTGCGCGAACACGCCCTGCGCCAGGCTGTCCGAAAGACCGTCCAGCACCCGCAGTTCACCCTGCAACAGGCCGTGGCTCTTGGCGTGCACGCTGCGGACGGAGTGGCCGTAATCCGCCCAGGTCGTTTGGAGAATGCCGCGCATCTGCCTGTTGATGGCCGCCACGGCACGCGCCTCGTCCGGTGCGGGCCGTTCGACGGCCGGGATGAAGGCGAGCGGGCGACTCACGCCGCGCCTGCCAAGGTCGCCAGCCTGCCGGCCAGGGTCTCCGGGTTTAACGGACGCGGCGCGATGATTGCCATGGTCATGATCCCTCAGTAGTGCGTGGCAGCGAAGGCCGGGTCAGCCTGTCCAGCCCTGCAAGAAGTCGAGCAGCGCCGGGTTGACCACGTCGGGCCGCTCCTCGTGCGGCAGATGCCCGCAAAGCGGCACGGGAACCAGGGTCAGATCGTCGGCGAACTCGCGCCAGATGGACGGGAAATCCCACATCTTGCCGCCGGACTCGAACTCCTCGCCCCATAACGCCAGCGTCGGGCAGGCGAGCTTCACGCCTGCGTCGGCCTGATCCTGCCGCACGTCCTCCTCGCCCGCCCGGTAATCCTCCAGCGCGCCGCGCAGGGCGCCATGCTGGGCATAGGCGCGGGCGTAGGTGGCGATGTCGTCGCTCGTGAGCGCGTCGGGGTCGTAGGTCCAGCCGGAGAAGATGAACCGCAGCCAGACCTCCTCCCGTCCGGCGATCAGCGCCTCCGGCAGGTCGCGCACGGCGTTGAACAGGAAGAACCAATGGCCGCGCGCCACCTTGGCACTCATCCGCTCGAAGATGATGCAGGTGGGGATGTTGTCGAGCGCCGCGAACCGCTCGACGGCGTCCGGATGGTCCTTGGCCAGGCGCAGCCCGACGCGCGCGCCGCGGTCATGGCCGATGATCGGCGCCCGCTCGATGCCGAGCGTGTCCATCAATGCCCGGATGTCGTTCGCCATGGTGCGCTTGTCGTAGCCGGCCGCCGGCTTCTCGGTCGCGCCGTAGCCGCGGAGATCGGGCACGATCAGGCGGTAGTGCTGGCCCAGCACGGGGATCTGGTGCCGCCAGGCATAGCAGGTTTCTGGAAAGCCGTGCAGCAGGATGACCGGGGGTCCCGACCCGGCCTCCATGTAATGCTGCTTGATCCCGTTCGCGGCCACGCGGTGGTGGACGACCTCGACCGCCATGGCCATCAGCCCAGCTTCGCGCCGGCGCTGCGCAGTTTGTTGACTCTCGCTGGCCCGGCGAGCAACGCCTTTTGCGTCCGCCCCCCATGCTGGCCCCGCATCTGCGGCGGGCGGTGCGGCTTGCGGCGCAGGCTGGCGCGCAGAAGCAGCCCGAGGCCGAGCGCAACGGCACCGGCCAAGGCCGGGTTCAGCGCGGCTTCCGTGTAGAGGCTGGAGCGGGCAACGTGGCCGGGATAGTTGCCAACGGTGGTCAGCGCCTCGGTCGGGCCGTCCAGGCCGCTCTGGTCCTTGGCGCGCCGCGGCGGGCGGCCGGTGGGCGTGCCAGGGATGACGGTCTTTTCCATCAGCTTGTCCGTCAGGCCTGGCGCCAGGCGACCCAGCAGCGCCACCAGCGCGCCGCCGCCGCCGACGAACACGCTGCGGACAGGCTTGGCCGCCGATCTCAAGATCGCCGATGCCACCACCTCCGCCGCATAGACGGCCGGCACGTGCTGCGGCTCGGAGGGCAGGTAGTTCTTGGCATTGACGGTGAACGGCGTGTTGATCTGCGCCGGCTTGATCAGCGTGACCGAGACCGGCGCGCCCTCGTGCTCCAACTCCATCCGCAGCGCCTCGGTGAAGCCCTTGATCGCGAACTTGGTCGCGGAATACGCGCCTTGCAGCGGAACCGCGCGCTCCGACACCTCGCTGCCGAGATTGATGATGGCGCCGCCGCCGGACCGCTTCAGGTGCTTGGCGGCTTCGCGCGAGCCGTATACCAGGCCCCAGTAGTTCACCTCGAACGCCTTCCGCATGTCGGCGATCGAGACCTCCTCGACCCGGCCATAGACGCCGGTGCCGGCGTTGTTGACCCAGGTGTCGAAGCCGCCGAACGCTTGCTTCGCCTTGGCGGCGATGACGGCGCTGGATGCCTCCTCGGCCACGTCGGCGGTGACCGCGGTTGCAGAGCCGCCGGCAGCCGTGATCTCGCCGACGAGTTGGCCGAGCGCGCCCTCGCTGCGGGCTGCGAGCACGAGGCGGGCACCAGCCTTGGCCGCCATGCGGGCGGTGGCGAGGCCGATCCCTGAGGTGGCTCCGGTGATGACGATGACCTGCTCATGCAGGGGCTTCAAGGAAACATTCATCTGGCGAACTCCTGCGCGCCGAGTGCACGTTTGGGGGTGGCAACATGGGTCCGGCGCGCCGTGCGTCGGAAGGACAGCGGGACGGCGGCTGTCAGGACAGGTTGAAAACCACCTTCACGCAGCCGTCCTGCTTGTCGCGGAACGCCTTGTAGAGGTCCGGGCCGTCCGCCAGGTCCTTGCTGCGGTGGGTGATCAGGAAAGCCGGGTCGATGGCGCCGTCCTGGATCAGCTTGGTCAGTGGCTCCAGGTAGCGCTTCACGTGCGTCTGCCCGCTTTTGATGGTCAGCCCCTTCTGCACGACCGCGGCCATGTTGACCGGCACCGGCCCGGCATACACGCCCGGCACCGACACGATGCCGCTGGGCCGCACGGCCTGGATCATCTGCTCCAACGCATACGGGCGCTGCGTGCTGGTCAGCGTTTCCTGCACGGCGCTGAGCACGCCCAGCAGACCGTAGCTGCCATGCGCTTCCATGCCCACGCAGTCGATCACGGCGTCCGCACCCTGGCCCTTGCTGATTTCCTTGATGCGCTCCAGCACGTCTTCCTGCGTGAAGTCGATCACGTCGGTGGCGCCGGCCTTGCGGGCGAGGGCGATGCGCTCGGGCACGGCCTCGATGGCGACGACCCGCTCGGCCCCCATGATCACGGCGGACTTGATGGCGAACAGCCCGACCGGCCCCGCACCCCACACCGCGATGATGTCGCCGCCGGTGATCTCGCAGTGGTCGGCGCCCTGCCAGCCGGTGGGCAGGATGTCGCTGAGGAACAGGATCTGCTCGTCCGTCATGCCCTCCGGCACCTTCATCGGCGCCACGTCGGCCATCGGCACGCGGACATACTCGGCCTGCCCGCCGGCATAGCCGCCGGTGATGTGCGAGTAGCCGAACAGACCGGCCGTCGCGTAGCCGAACTGCTTGGCCGCCATCTCCGCGTTGCGGTTCGACCGCAGGCAACAGGCCCAGTTGCCCATCTTGCACTGCCGGCACGCGCCGCAGTTGATGTTGAACGGCACGAGGACGCGGTCACCCTTCTTCAGCAGATGGTCCGGCGAGCCCACCTCGACCACTTCGCCCATGAACTCGTGGCCGAGCACATCGCCGTTTTCCATGGCCGGCATCTGCCCGTCCATGAGATGCAGGTCCGAGCCGCAGATCGCGCAGCTCGACACCTTGACGATGACGTCGCGCGCATCCTCGATCGTCGGATCAGGCACCGTGTCGCAGCGGATGTCGCCCTTGCCATGCCAACAAAGTGCCCGCATCCCTAGTCTCTCCCTTGCCTTCCGTGCAGGAGCACGCGCTCAAGAACTCGTCGGACATTCGTTGCGCGACGAAAATACCGCGTGTTTACAGCAATGTTGCTGTGCGCTACCCCAAAGGACTGAGTGGTCCAAATGTTTCCCGGATCTGCATGACAAACACGTTATCGGGCGCACCGATGGGGCGGCCCCGCAGCTTCGACATCGACATGGCCCTGCAGGCCGCGTTGGATGTGTTCTGGAAGCAGGGCTACGCGGCAACCTCCCTCGACGATCTCACGGCAGCAATGGAACTGAGCCGCTCAAGCTTCTACGGCGCGTTCGGGTCCAAACACGCCGTGCTGATCGCAGCCGTGACGCGCCACGTGGACGGGATCTACGCAGCGTTGCAGGCGATCGCCGCATCCGAGCCGGATGCCGCGGTGGCCGTGAGCGCCGTCTTCGATTCGCTTGCAAGCGCGCGGGGCGGAGACGCCGGTTGCCTGCTGGTCAACTCGATCTCGGAGCTTGCCCCAGGCGATCCGGATGTGAGTGCGCTGGCCCACGCGCACATCTGCCGAGTCGTCGCTTTGCTGAAAGCATTGCTTGCGGAGGCGGGCCACCCGGCGCGGGCGACGGAGGGCGTCGCCGGGGCGCTGCTCTCCTGCGCATTTGGGGCCACCATCCTGCGCAAGGCCGGATTGTCGGCCGAGAGCGTTGGCGGCCTGACCGCGCAAGCTCGCGGTCTGGCCGGGCAGCGACCCGGGCAAGCATGACGCCGGGTGCCCATCCCGCAAGCCGGCGTGCCGTGCGGACCGTCACACGACGCCGTATTGAAAGCCCTTCAGGCCGCTTCGTCGTGCTTCAGCGTCGCCATGTCGATAACGTAGCGAAAACGCACGTCGCCCTTCTCCACCTTTTTGTAGGCGTCATTGATGTCCTGGATGGCGATGAGCTGGATATCCGGCCCGATGCCATGCTCGGCGCAGAAATCGAGCACCTCCTGGGTGTCGGCGAGGTTGCCGATCAGCGATCCCGCGACGCTTTTGCGGTGCATCGCCACCTGCTGGTTGTTCACCGGCGCAAGCGGCTCCAAAGCGCCGACGACGACGATCGTGCGGTCGCGCTTCAGAAGGTCGATGAACGGGCTGAGGTCGTGCTTCTCGGGAATCGTGGACAGCATGAAGTCGAACGACGACTTCAACGGCTTCATCGCCTCCGTGTCGCTCTCCAAAACGCCCGCGACGCCCAGGCGCGCGGCCTCCTCCAGCTTCTCCTTCGTCCTGGTGAAGACGGTCACCTCCGCATCCATCGCCTTGGCAAACTTGGCGGCCATGTCGCCCAGGCCGCCGAAGCCGATCACGCCGACCTTGTCGCCGGCCTTCACGCCCCAGTGTTTCATCGGCGAGTAGGTGGTGACGCCGGCGCAGAGAATCGGTGCCGCGACCTCGGGCCGCAGCTTCGATGGGATCTTCAGCGCGAAATCCTCGTTGACGACGAGGATGTCCGAATAGCCGCCAAAGGTGTTGTCGCGGCCGTACATGTTCTCGCCGGTTGGCGCCATCTTCGAAGGCACCATCGGCCCGTTATAGGTCGCGAGCCAACTGTTCGGCCCTTCGCAGTAGTTCTGGTCGCCGGAGTGGCAGGGCTCGCAGTGGCGGCAGCTCTCGATCATGCAGCCGACGCCAATCAGGTCGCCGACCGCGTGCCGGGTGACGCCGGACCCGGTCCGCGTCACGCGCCCGACGACCTCATGGCCGGGCACGCAGGGATAGACCGTGTTGGACCACTCGTTTTTTACCTGATGGATGTCCGAATGACAGACGCCGCAATACTGCACCTCGATCTCGATCTCGTGCTGGCCGGCTTCCTGGCGCTCGAATTCGAACGCCCTGAGGCGGCTGAACGAGTGCTTGGCGCCGTATCCGGTAACCTTGATCATGCTGGGCTCCTCTGCTGACCCGGCACAGGCAACGCGGCGCCTGCGCTGGCGTCCCCTGTCGGCGCTTCACAGTTGCGAGCCATTCCGGCGTCATCCAACGACCTCGGGCGCTAATCAACTTGCCAGGCCATGCGACCGTGCTCGGCAATATACTTCAAGTGGCCGTCGCGCTGCGTGGGCGCGGTCGCGGCCGTCTCGCTCGGCACGGCGGTCGCGCGCGGCGGCACGATGACCGCCGCTTTCGGATGGCGCCCGGCCACGCTGGCGTGGATGCGGTCCTGGTCGTATCCGCCGTCGCCCGTGAACGACGCCGCCGCGCCTGTGATCCAATCAAGCAAGGGGCCGACCTCGGCGCCGTCGTCGGCCTCCTTGGCTGTGAGCGACGCGGCGACGATCTGGCCCGTCTCGGCATCCGCGCCGATGTGCAGCTTTCGCCAAGACCGGCGCGTCTTGGTGCCGTGCTTCTCTTGCAGCCACTCGCCCGCGCTGCACAGGCGTAGGCCCGTGCTGTCCCACCAGCAGGTGCATGGGCTCGCCGCCACAGTGCGGCTGCGGGCGTGGCGCCTCCAGTGTCTTGGCCCGGCGGCTCAGGGTGGAGGGGTCCAGCACCGCCAGAGCGAGCCCGAGCAGGCCGGTGACGGAGCCAATCAGACCCTCGGTCTTGGCGCAGCGCCAAGCGGAACACCGCGCGCGGGGTGAGTGCCGTCAGAATGACAAGCGGCGAGTAGCAAGGCTGCCCGCCCGGGGTGGTGCGTGGCGCTGCGCGCCATTCCCCGATCGCCTTGTCCGTGAACCAGATCGTGAGGCTCCCGCGCTGGCGCAAGGCTGCGTCGTAGGTGGCCGAGTTGGTGACCCTGTGTTTCTGCCGAGGGACATGCTGGCGGCGGTCGTGGTGCAGCTTGAAAGGCAAAACGGGTGTCCAAGAGCAGAGAAGGAGAGAGCAAGCTTCTTACATCGGCCTTGCCTGCCGGCGTCGTGTTCTGCGACCTGCCCAGCGTGCCACCAGAGCCGGTGGGCAAGTTCCTGCTGACGCAGATGGCCGCCGTCGCCGAGCTGGAAGCGGGGCTGGTTTCGCAGCGCACACGGGCGGCGCTGGCCGCGGCGAAGGCGAGGGGAACCCGGCTCGGCAACCCTCAACTCCGCTCGGGCACGTCAGAGCGCGCACGCGCCCTTGGTGCGGACAGTGCGGTGCCTGACGGTGGCGAACACGCTCTCAATCGGGTTGGACGCGCGCAAGTGGTCCCAGCGGCAAACGCTCCGCGTTTCTGCGAGCTCGGTCGGGAAGTCGTAGAACGTCGGCAGCGCGTCGCGGTCCTTCACCAGGCAGGCGACCGCCTTCTCGTACTTGGCCGCACACTTGTCGGCAAGCGTCGCGGCCGCCGCCTCGGCCGTGGCCCGGTCCGGCGCCGCCCAGACCTCGCGCAGGTCGGCCTTGGCCGCCGG
>CAXSEX010000106.1:0-11412 GCA_964236415.1 uncultured Acetobacteraceae bacterium
CGCCAGGTCCGCTTCGTAGCCGAGGCCCCAGCGTTCCATGGTGCCTGGCTTGAAGTTCTCGATCAGCACGTCGGCGGTCTCGATCAGGCGCAGCAGCACGGCGCGGCCAGCGGGCTGGCGAAGGTCCAGCGCGATGCCGCGCTTGTTGCGGTTGACGCCAATGAAGTAGCTGGCGTCCTGTTCCCCCGTTGCCTGTTCCAGGAAAGGCGGTCCCCAGTCGCGCACCTCGTCGCCCTGCGGCGGCTCGACCTTGATGACTTCGGCGCCGTGGTCGGCCAGGATCATCGTGCAGTACGGCCCGCCCAGCACGCGGGTCAGGTCCACCACGCGCAGCCCGGCCAGCGCGCCGGGGGAGGCGGCGAGGCCCTTGCCCGCGGTTGCAGTCGTTCCCCCCTCCATCAAGCCGCCCTCCGCCAGGCCCGGGCATTGAACCGGGCAGGTGCCGGGCATTTCGGCACAGACGGGGCCGCGCGGCAAGGCAAGCCGCCCGGCGGCGGGCGGCTACCCGGCGGCGCACCGGGCTGGCTGGCTATGCGGGACTTGCGCCTCCGTGGCGCGGGAGGCGCACGCTGAACGTCGAGCCTTGGCCGAGGTCGCTCGAAACCTGGACGGTGCCGCCCATCGCGGCGGTCAGGCGCCCGACCACCCATAGGCCCAGCCCGAAGCCCGGCTGCTGCCGCCGCGACACCGCGCGCTCGAACGGGGAGAAGATGCGCGCCTGGTCGGCGGCGCTGATGCCGATGCCCTGGTCAGACACGTCGAGCGCCACCGTGTCCTGCTCTTCCCGAAGGGATACGACGATCGGCTTCTTCGCACCATACTTGACGGCGTTCGACACCAGGTTCTCGGCGATCTGCTGCACTGCCAGCTCGTCATACATCCCGGCCAGCGTGTCAGGGGCGGCAAGGTCAATGGGGGTCCCGGCCCGCTCCGCATAGGGCTTGAGACCTTCCACCACGCCGCGCAGCAGCCCGGCGATGTCGGTTTCCACCCGTTCGACGCGGAACGTGCCGGACGACAGGCGGGAAATGTCGAGCATCGCGTCGCAACGCTTCACATAATGCTGCACCACGCGGTCCAGCCGGGCCAGGCCGGACGTGACAGGCTCCGGCGTGCCGGCGTGCCGCTCCGTCACGCGGCACATCGATTGCACCGTCATCAGCAGCGGCGTCAGCGGGTTGCGCAACTCATGCGCGGCGACGGAGATGAACTCGTTTCGTGCCTGCACGGCCTCGCGGAGCTGCGCCACTTCCTGCTGCAAGGCGGCGATGGTCAGCAGCGAATCAGCCGCCGCGATGTCTCCGCAATCCGTCACGAAATTGATCGCTCATGAGATCTCTGTTCATGAACATAACAAATGTCATGCTGCGATGCAAGAATGATTATTGCGACATCAGGAGGGCGGCCCTGGCCGGCCGTTCTCCCTGGCGCGATGTCATACCGGCAGCCCTCTAGGCTGACCGGTATGCGCGCGGGGTTGGTAGGGCGGCCGCGCGCCAAAAACGACTCTGATACCGGTCGCCCGTCAGGGCGGCTGATATCAGACGTAGTGCTCCGCCAGCGGGGCGAAGCCGTTGAAGCGTTGGCTGGCATAGGTCGTGACGTAGGCGCCAGTGGACTCGATCCGCACGCGGTCGCCGCAGCGGAGCGCCAAGGGCAGGCGATAGTTGGCCCGCTCATACAGGATGTCGGCGCCGTCGCAGGTCGGCCCGGCAATCGCGACCGGCCCGGCCTCCCCGCCATCGTGCTCGGTCGCGAAGCGGTACTTGATCGACTCGCCCTCCGTTTCCGCCAGGCCGCCGAACCGCCCGATGTCCAGGTACACCCAGCGCACCGGGTCGTCCTTGGCCTTGTGGCAGACCAGCACCACCTCCGCGCTCACTACCCCGGCGTCGCCGACCAGGAAGCGGCCCGGCTCCACCAGGATCTCCGGCAGGTCGTTGCCGAAGTGCTGGGTCATCGCGTGCATGATCGCGTCGGCGAAGCGGTCGATGCCGGGGATCTCGTCGCGGTAGCGCACGGGGTAGCCGCCACCCAGGTTCACCATGCGCAGGTTGACGCCGGCCGCGGCCAGGTCGGTGAACAGCATGGCGACGCGGCCAATGGCCGTCTCGTAGCTGCCGGTCGTGGTCTGCTGGCTGCCCACGTGGAACGACAGGCCATAGGGATCGAGGCCCAGTTCGCCCGCACGGATCATCAAGGCGCGCGCCGTTTCCACGGTGGTGCCGAACTTGCGGGACAACGGCCACTCCGCGCCGTCGTTCTGCACCAGGAGGCGGCAGTACACCCGCGCGCCGGGAGCGTGCTCGGCCAGTTTTTCCAGCTCCTCCATGCTGTCGAAGGCGAACATGTCCACCCCGGCGTCGTGGGCGCGGCGGATCGCGGACACCTTCTTGATGGTGTTGCCGAAGCTGATGGCCGATGGCTGCGCGCCGGCGGTCAGGCAGAACTCGACCTCCTCGAACGAGGCCGCGTCGAAGCTGCTGCCGAGGCCGACCAGGCGTTGCAGGATGGGCGCCGCCGGGTTGGCCTTCACCGCGTAGTATACGCGGGCCAACGGCAGGGCGCGCAGCAGCGTGCGGTAATTCTGCTCGACCCGGTCCACGTCGAGCACGAGGCAAGGGGTTGCCGGCGCGTGGTCGGCCAAGAACGCTGCGATCTTAGGGGTCATCGCGCCTAGTCTCCAGGGTCGGACGCCCCGGCGATGCAGGGGCGTGCCCGCCGGGCAAAACCGGCAGGCGGGTTGACGGAACGGTCGAACGAACTAGCGGAAGCAAAGTGTGCCAGAACGCTTGACGTCGTTGCGTAACCCCAGGGGCCAGAGGCACGTGCGTTGCTGCGTGGACGCGGAAATAGGACCCTACCCCCCCCTGCGCAAGGGAAAAATCCGCTTGGGCCGCGATTATTCTCACGCTGGTTCGTTGAACAGGAAGCGTTGGCTTTGTGTCGGAGAAACAGGGCATTAACGTCCTGCTGCAACAGACTGCTTTGGCTGAGGACTTTCAGCGATGAGGCCCACCGATCCGCTTCCTGCCGCGGCGCCGCCCGCCGAGGCGCCGCCCGCGTCCGCCACGCCGCTCGGCGCGCCGGCCTCCACTGATCCACGCACCGACGCGGCGGGACCCGGCCTCGAATCGGCGCGCCTCGTGCTGGAGCCGTGCGCCGTGGCGCTCGGGCGCCACGCGGACGCGCCGCAGGACATCCCGTGGTCCGGCTGGAAGGCGGTGCTGCGGCGCGTGTTCATCGAGATGCTGACCGACCGCGTGTCCCTCGTCGCCGCCGGCTGCGCCTTCTACGCGACGCTGGCGCTGTTCCCGGCCATCTCCATGCTGATCTCGGTGTATGGCCTGCTGTTCGACCCGGCGACCGTGGAGCCGCAGCTTGAGGTGCTGCGCGCCTTGCTGCCGCCGTCAGCCTGGCACTTGATCTCGGAGCGGGTGCACATCTTGGTCACGCGGCCGCCGGGGTCGCTCGGCCTGCACCTGCTGTTCAACACGGCGGTGACGCTGTGGAGTTCGGCGACCGGCACCAAGTCGATCATCGCAGCCCTCAACGTCGCCTATGAGGAGCGGGAGCGCCGCGGTTTCCTGCGGTTCCAGTTGCTGTCGTTCGCCATCACCCTGATGGCGATCCTGAGTGCCGCCATCGGCTTGTCGCTGCTGGTCGGCTTGCCCGCCGTGCTGGCCGGGCTGGGGATCGCCGCGCACCAGACGGCGCTGATCCGCATCGCGAGCTTCGTGCTGCTGGTGCTGGCGATCCTGGCGGGCTTGTCGCTGCTTTACCGCTACGGCCCATCGCGGGAGCGTCCGCGCTGGCGGTGGGTGACGCCGGGTTCGCTGGTGGCGACGGTGCTGTGGGTGGTGGTGTCGGCGCTGTTCTCGTTCTACGTGGCGCAGTTCGCGACCTATGACGCAACCTACGGCCCGCTCGGCACCGTGGTGGGCGTGATGATGTGGTTCTTCGTCACCGTTTATGCCGTCCTGCTGGGCGCGGAGCTGAACGCGGAGCTGGAATTGCAAACCTCGCGCGACAGCACGGACGGGCCGCCGCAGCCTATGGGCGCGCGTGGCGCGTATGTGGCCGATCACGTCGCCGAGGATTGAGCGGCCCATCCCGTCCCGGGCTGTCTTCCGGCGTGTCTGCCGCCGGCACCCTCATGCTGACCGCCGTGAGCGTCACGTCGCCCAAGCCCTGGTCCACCATGCCGAGCCGGGCAGCGGCGCCGCGGGACAGGTCGATGACGCGCCAACGCTTCGGCGGCAGGCGGTCGTTGATGGTGACGACGACGCTCCGCCCGGTGTCCCGCAGGGTGACGCGGACCCGGCTGCCGAGTGGCAGGCGGGCGTGGGCGGCCGTCATGGCACGCTCGTCGAACCGCTCCCCGCTGCTGGTGGGCCGGCCCTGGTGCCAGCCGCCATACCAACTGGCTTCCCCGCTTTCCGTCCAGCCGCCGCCCGGCGCGGCCTCCGCCTTGGCCGTTCCGGCCAGCAGCAGGGCGGACGCGAACATGGGCGGCAGGAGGGCGGCTGACAGGTTCATCCAGGGCCTCGTTGATTTGTGCAAAGGGCATTCAACCCATCCGATGCCAAAGATCAACCCAGTAAGGTTGCGAGACCCGTAAAAATCGTTTGAACGTTTAAGGATTGTGCCTGGTTCTCGTGCGGCGAACCCGTTCGGAATGGAAGTCCCAGCAGCCCAAAGGCATAGCAACGTTTCAATTGTATTGTTGCTGGTTTGTCTGCAAAGGTGGTCAGGGCTACTTAACTACTACAATACTAGACAAATAAAATGAAGTATTAAGACCGGTCTCGACAAACGTGCCGGAGGCCTGGGCAACGGCCCAGGACTCCGGCCGCCGCCGCTCAGCGGATCAGGCCGGCCAGCGGGCTGCTCGGCTCCGCCCCCATGCGGCGCGGCATGCGCCCAGCGAGCCGCGCGTGCCGCCCCGCCTCCACCGCCGCCTTCATCGCCCGCGCCATGCGGACCGGGTCCTGCGCATGGGCGATGGCGGAGTTCAGCAGCACGGCGTCGCAGCCGATCTCCATGGCGATGGCGGCGTCGGACGCCGTGCCCACGCCCGCGTCCACCAGCACGGGCACGCCCGCCCCTTCGATGATCATGGACAGCATGGCCGGGTTCTGCACGCCGAGGCCGGAGCCGATGGGCGCGCCCAGCGGCATGATGGCGACGCAGCCCATGTCCTCCAGCCGCTTGGCGGCCAGCGGGTCGTCGGCGCAGTACACCATGACCTCGAACCCGTCGCGGATCAGCGCCGCCGCCGCCTCGAACGTTCCGGGCATGTCGGGATACAGGTACGGCGGCGGCCCCAGCACCTCCAGCTTCACCAGGTTCCAGCCGCCGGCTTCCCGCGCCAGGCGCAGGGTGCGCACGGCGTCATTCGCGGTGTGGCACCCGGCGGTGTTGGGCAAGTAGGTGTAGCGTTTGGGGTCCACGTAGTCTTGCAGCATGGGCGCGCCGCGGTCGGCCAGGTTCACCCGGCGCACCGCCACCGTCACCATCTCCGCGCCCGACGCCTCGATGGCCTGCGCGGTTTCTTCCAGGTCCTTGTACTTGCCGGTGCCCACGACGAGGCGCGAGCGGAACTGCCGCCCCGCCACGGTCCAGGTGTCTTCGCCAAGCCGGGCGTCGTCATCGCGCAACAGGGTGTCCATGTCAGCCGCCTCCAATGAAGTGCACGATCTCGATCTGGTCGCCGGCGTCGAGCGGGGTTTCGTCGTATTGCGAGCGGGACACGATGGCCTCGTTGCGCTCAACCGCCACCTTGCGAGGGTCGAGGCCGAGCGCGCCCAGCAGCGCCGCCACGGTGTGGCCCGGCGGGATGGCGCGCGGCTCGCCGTTCACGGAGATGTCGACCATGCCGGCAATATGTGGAAGCGGGCGGCGCGGGACAAGCAAGCGCCGGGCGGGGCTGGCATGACGGCCAGTACCAAACCGGGCCTTGCCGTCGAGTTTGCCTCGTTGGCCTTTTCAGGCGTTGCGTCAACCTCAAGCAGCACGTGTCTGAAGGTTCCGAGTTGCGGCGCGATGATGCCCTCATGACGAACGGCGTCGAGTTCCTCCGCGGCGTGGTCCAGGCATTTCCCCATGCCGTTCACACCGTGCTGACCGACAACGGCATGGCCTGCGCCGGCCTGTCAAAGAACCGCAACGGGCCAATCAGGCGATGCCTCGGCGGCCCACATCTTCGGCCGCGCCTGCGATGGGCATGGGGCCGGGCACAAGCCGATCAAGCCAGCCACCCCTGGACCAACGGCCAGGCCGAACGCATGAACCGCACGGTCAAGGAAGCCACGATCAAGGCGTTCCACCATCCTGACCTTAAAAGCCTCGAACCCCACGTCCTTGCGTTCGTGTCGGCTTGCAACTTCGCCAAGCACCCCGAAGCGCTCGACGGCTATGCCGTCACGGCACACCCAGGCGAACCTTCCCGTCCCGCCAAATCACTCCACACTTGTTTAATCATCAATTCGGAGTTGCTCTACTGGGGCGGCAACGGTCTGTTCCGTCGGGACCCGCTGAGCGCAGCCGTTCTCACGGCTGCCTGGGCGTGCAATGGCATGCCGCCGATACGCCGCCGATACAGGCTGCGGCAGCGTGCTGCATTGCTCCAAGCTTCATAACAAAACTCGACGCCGCCGCGCCTTACGGACGGGCTAGGTTCCGGCGTGGACCCCGCAGAAGATGCCGAAACCGTGGACGTGGTGCGCCGCTGGCGCCGGGCGGAGCCATGCCTCCAAGCAGCAAGCAAGACAGCCGCCAGGCGACGCGCGGGCCGGGTGACCCGGCCCCATGCTGTTTGCGCGCCGCTCCAAGCAGGCGCTGGTTGGCCCGGCGCGCGGCAAGGATGGGATCGGCTGGCCAGCCAGCGATGTCGCCGATGCCAAGCTGATCGGCGGGACCCCAGGCCACCCGGCCAGCGAGATGCTGCAAACCGAGGCGGCGACGCGCCTGCGTGGGGGTGAGGTCTTGCCCTCAGCGCGCTGGGTGGTCGGCAAGGACGCTCCGGCGCCGGCGCTTGCGCATCACTTGGTGCCGGCTGACAGCCCTGGCCGCCCGCCCTGCCGCCCCCAGGCCGGCGTGGCCTCCCATCCTTGCGGCATGCCGGGCCTTTGCCTTACTCAATTTGCTAGGGCGCTGTCTTTGGCCAAACCTGGAAAGCAGCGCCACCGTCGGCTCCGCCTGTCAAGCCAGCGCGGTAGGTGGACCTTCCGACCTAGTTCTCCTCATTGGTTCAGTATCATTCTTCCGGTCCACGACGGGCCGGATGCCTCCCGATAGTTTATCGGTTCGAAGGCAGAATGGAAACTTGACGGAAATGATAACCACTCCGGCGGCTTTGGAGCACAGCCCTGCCTCCTCCCAAGACCTTAGGTCGGCAGAGGCGGCCGTGGCACCCCATGGGGGGACGGCTCAGCCCACGGCTGGACGCGACTGGGATGTGCGGAAAACCGAGACGGTTGGCCTGCCGGTGCATGCGCTGCTCACGGCCGATGCGGGCCGGGCAGCCGATGCCGTGCTGGATTTCGTCGAGGCCATGGCGAGGGACGTGGTGCTCGTGACGTTCGCGAACCCCAGCGCCGCGCCGCTGGCGCAGCGGTCCGCGTCGTTCCGGCGCTCCTTGCGCGAGTTCGACATCGTGCTGCCGGACGGCATCGGGCTGTGCGTGGCGATGCGCTGGCTGCACGGCCTGGCGGCCCGGCGGATCAGCTTCGACAGCACGTCGCTCGCCCCGGCCCTGTTCGCCCGCGCGCGGTTCCGCGGGCTGCGGATCGTGCTCGTAGGCGGCGTTCCCAAGGTGGCGGAACAGGCGCGTGCGCAGATCGCCGCCCATTTCCCGGGCATTCAGATCATCGCCGCCTATGACGGCTACGGCGACATGGCGGCCAAGGCCGCCTCCGTCGCCGAGCTTCGGCCGGATATCGTGATCTGCGGCATGGGCAGCATCCGGCAGGAAGCGTTCCTGCTTGAGCTCAAGCACCAGGGATGGCGCGGGTGGGGCTTCACCTGCGGGGGCTACCTCGATCAGCTCATCAACGGGATCACCTATTACCCGCGCTGGATCGATGCGACCCACCTGCGCTGGGCCTACCGGCTGCGGCGGGAGCCGGGCCGCCTATGGCGCCGCTACCTCATCGACTACCCGCATTTCGGCATCCTGGTCATTGCCGCCAGCGTCCGGAAGCTGCGGCAGGCCCGCCCATGATGCGGGTTCGCACCGATGCCAAGCAAACGCACGGGCGTTCTTGGTTCCGCATGGCTGTTGCCCGGGCTGAGCGGCACGGCGAGCACACAGGACGGAGGACAGAAGCGTGAACGTGTTGATCGACGCGGGATCGGATGAGTGGAATGCGGACCAGCGTTCCTCTCCCGGCCGACTCTATGACCCGGTTGCCGGGGGCAGCCCGCCGACGTGGGACATCAAGGGCTTCCTGAAGCGCCGCAAGCTGCTGATCCTGGGGGTGACCCTGGCTGGGATGGGGATCGCCACGGGGGTGATCCTCGCGCTTCCCAAGTCGTATCAGGCCACCAGCGCCGTCATCTTCCAAGGGGACCGCACCGAGGTGGTCCGCCTAGGCGAGGCGCAGCGCGACGTGCCGTTCGGCCCCGACACGCTGGCAAGCGAGGTCGAGCTGCTCACCTCGGAGGAGCTGCTGCAGAGCGTGGTGAAGAAGCTCAACCTCGTCGCGGACCCGGAGTTCAACCCGCTGGCGCCCCATCCCCAGCCGGCGCGCCCGTCGCTGCTCGACCCCGTGACGGGCTACCTTTCGGCCACCTTCGAGCCGGTCACGCGGGAAGCCGAACGGCTCCTGGCCGAGTTGCGGCCCAAGGAGCCTGCCCGCTCCCCGGAAGAAACCGCGCGGCGGGAGCTGAGTTCGACCGTCACCGCCTTGCGGGCCAAGCTTGCCGTGTACCCCGTGGGCGTGTCCCGGGTCATCCGCATCGGCTTCACCTCGCAGCGTCCGGAGATGGCGTCGCTGGTCGCGAACACGGTTGCAGACCTTTATGTGGACACGCTGCTCGCCAGCAAGACGCAGACGACGCAGGAAGCGCATGAGTGGATCGACCAGCGCCTCAACGAGCTGCGCGACCGTGCCGCCAAGTCCGCCCAAGCCTACGAGCGGTTCCGGTTCGAGAGCGGCCTGGCCCGCGGCAAGGACAGCACGATCACCCAGGAGCAGATCACCCAAGTCAGCACGGAGCTGACCCTGGCACGCCAGCGCGCGGCGGAAGCGCAGGCGATCCTTGACCAGACCCACGGCAACGGCCTGGCCGACCTCGACATGCTGGCCAGCGCGACCGGGTCCCCGTTGCTGCCGAGGCTACGGGAGCAGCTGGCGACGGCGACGGCGCAGGCGGCGGAAAGCGACGTTCGCGACGGCGCGGACAACCCGCGGCGGATCGCGCTCCGGGCACGGGTGGCCGACATCAACCGGTCAATCGCCCAGGAGCGGGAGCGCATCCGCCAAACGGTGCAAAGCCGGGCGGTGGTCACCAAGGGCAATGAGGATCGGCTGGCCAAGACGCTGAACGAGCTGACGGCCCGCCTTGGCCGCTCGGACGGCGACTTGGCGCGGAGCCAGGCCCTGGAGCGCGACGCGGCGGCGGACCGGGAGCTTTACACGAGCTTCATCAACCGCGCCCGGCAGACCGATCCCGCCGTCAACTACCAGGCGGCCAACGCCCGGGTGCTGTCCCGCGCCGCCGTCCCGCTGCAGGCGGCGTCCCCGAACAAGAAGGTGCTGCTGCCGGCGGCGCTGATCCTGTCGCTGGGCTTGGGCACCGTGGTCGCGTTCGTGAAGGACCATGGGCGCCGCGGCTTGACGAGCATGGGCGTCATTGCGCGGACGATGGGGGTCACGCCCATCGGGTTGATTCCGCTGGTGTCCCGCAGGAACCGCATCGCGAGCCGCACGTTCGAGGACGCGGTCGCGTTCACCCTTGCCCGGGTGACGATCCCGGCCAAGGGCATGGTGCCGCGCAGCCTGCTGGTCACCTCGGCGCTGCCGCAGGAGGGCAAGACCAAGACCTCGATCGCCTTGGCAGCGGCGGCGGCGGCGCGCGGCATGAGGGTGCTGCTCGTTGACGGCGACCTGCGCTCCCGCTCGCTGTCCGCGGCGGCCGGCCTTGACCGCAGCGACCGGACGCTGATCCAGGTCCTGCGGCGCGAGGCCGCCCTTGAGGAGGCGATCCACGACAACGCCGCCTGGGGCTTCCCCGTGCTTCCGGCCGGGGCGCTGGCGACCAGCCCGATGGGACTGCTGGCCACCGGGGAGTGGGAAGGGGTGCTTCGGCGGCTGGAGCAGATGTATGACCTGGTGGTGATCGACTCGCCGCCCGTCCTGGTCGCCGGCGATACGTGGCTCATGGCCCGCCATGCGGACACGACCGTCGTGCTGTCGCGGTGGGGTTCGACGCCCATGCCGACGGTGGAGCTGGCCATCAACCAGCTGATCACCGCCCAGGCCAACGTCGCGGGCTTGGTGCTGACGATGGTGCCGCCCCGCGAGCACGGCACCTACAACGGCGGGGACGCGGTCGTGTTCTCGCCGCAGATGACACGCTACTACGACGGGAAGCGCCGCCTGACGTAGCAGCTGTCGGGTTCGCGTTGGAATGGCCGCTTGGGTGCGGCGGCTGTCGCTCGGCTCCAAGCCGGCGCGGCCGCCGCACCGCATCGCTCCCGCGGGAACAAACGCCGGCCTTCACATCTCATTCCCCCATCAAGCTCTGGACGTGGTCACATGATGCAATCCGCTGCGAAGGCGACTTTCTGGGCGGCGATGGAAACCGGGGGCGCCCAGGTTTCCTCCTTCGTCTTCTTCGTCGTCTTCGCGCACATCCTCACGCCCGACGAGTTCGGCACGTATGCCCTCGCCATGGCCATCGTCGGCACTGTCAACATCCTGCTGTTCCAGGGTTTCGGCGACGCGCTGATCCAAGCCGAGCAGCCGGACGAGAGCTACGTCTCGACGGTGTTCTGGACCAACATGCTGCTCGCAGTGGCGATGATCGCCGTGCTGCAGGTCGTCGCCCTGCTGGGGCCGGTCCTGTTTGCCGAGCCGATGTTTCGTCCGGTCATATCATGCCTGTCCCTGATCTGCATTCCGCGCGCCATGGTCAGCGTGCATTCAGCATTGGCCCGGCGCGACCTCGACCTCAGGGTGTTCGCGATCCGCACGATCTCCGGCTACCTGGTGGGGGGCCTGGTAGGCCTGGGGCTTGCGTTCAGTGGCTGGGGCGTTTGGGCCTTGGTCGCCTCGACCTTCGTGCAAACGGTCGTGATCGTGCTGGTCATGTGGCAGGCCAGCGACTGGCGCCCCAAGTGGATGTTCTCGGTGCCGGCCTTCCGTGACCTGCTGGGCTTCAGCAGGCATTTCATGGCGGCCAGCA